>SDZZ01000631.1 GCA_004173255.1 Chitinophagaceae bacterium
CCAAGGGGAGCCGGCATTCCAGCCGAAAACAATTTCCCGTTCCGCGTTCCTTATCCGAGTTACCTGCAATCACTCAACCCGGCCAACCTGCAGGCTGCCATCACCTCCATGGGCGGTGATAACAGCGATGTTAAAGTATGGTGGGATAAATAAATGATCTATGAAAAAGAAACTACTGGTTGCATGCGTGCTTTTGTCATGCCTCATTGCAACCGCACAAAACAAAAAAGCAGCATTGCCGGCACGTGGATTGTGCGCTCATCGTGGCGATATGACCAACTATCCGGAAAATACATTACCGGCGCTGCAACACGCCATTAATGTGGGTGCACAGATGATTGAATTTGATGTGCAGCTGAGTGCCGACAGCGTGATGGTCATCATGCACGACAATACGGTGGACCGCACCACCAACGGTACCGGCGAAGTATCTGCGTTAACCTTTGCGCAGTTGCGCGCACTCGATGCCGGTAGCCGGAAGTCTGCCTCGTTTACCGGTACCCGGATACCCACTTTCGAAGAAGTGCTCGATATCATGCCCGCTAACATCTGGCTGAATTGCCACCTGAAAGGCGGCGCGCCAGTAGGCAGGGCGGCGGCACTGCTCGTCCACAAAAAGGGACGAAAGGCGCAGGCTTTTTTAGCGTGCGGGGAAGAAGCCGGTGCGGCTGCAAGGGCGGTTGTGCCGGACATACTGATCTGTAATGCGGAAACGAAATACCGCACCAATGATGCAATGTATGTGCAGGCCACTATCGATATGCATGCATCTTTTATACAACTGGTGGTGACGAAGGATTCGGGGGCACGCAAACCGCTGGTGGAGCAATTAAAAAGAAATGATGTAAAAGTCAACTTCTTTATGGCAAAAGAAACATCGGAGCTGCCTTACCTGTACGACCTCGGTATCGACTTTGTACTCGTCAATGATATGGATCTTTTTATCCCGGTTGCAGCCAGGCTCGGTATCAAACCTGTTAAACCCATTTACAAATGATTACCATGAAACAAATACTTTCGTTTTTATTCCTCGCCGTTGCTGTTTCGGTGTCGGCACAACCGGTCAGACTCAAAGCCTCCAGGACGCTGATTGTGTTCTTTGACGGTTTGCGGCCGGACTATATTACCCCTGAAAATATGCCCAACCTGTATGCATTAAAACAAGCAGGGGTTTATGGAACCAGCCACCACAGCGTGTTTCCAACTGTTACGCGCGTTAACTCATCCTCCTATGCCACGGGTTCGTATCCCCAGCAAAACGGACTGATGGGCAACTCGGTATTTTTTCCGAAGGTAAAAAAGAACGGTGCGCTGGATACCGGTGATGCCCGCGATCTCAACAGTATTGATTCTGCCATGCAGGGCCACCTGCTGACCTCGGTTTCGCTCGGTGAACTACTGCAGGAGTCGGGAAAGACGATGATGGTGTTCAGTTCGGGTTCAACCGGTCAGGCATTGTTGCAAAACCATAAAGTAAATGGGGGTGCAATCATCAACCCCGATATGATACTGCCATTTTCGATCCGCGATTCGATCATCCGTGATCTTGGCCAGCCACAGGCTTATTCAAAGGATAATGGTCCGCGTCATGAATGGGTAGCCAATGCGCTGATCCGTTACGGCCTGGTGAAGGATGGCCCGTCTGTCAATGCTGTCTGGTTTTCCGATCCGGATGGCTGCGCCCACCGCGATGGGATTGGTTCGCCGGCGGCGATGGCTGCCATCAGGAAGGTAGACGAGCAACTTGGACGTATCCTCAAAACACTCGATGAACGTGACCTGCGTAAGGATTTCAATATCCTTTTTTCAACCGATCATGGATTTGTAACCTATGCCGGTAAGGATAATATTACCGAACTGCTGGTGCGCAATGGACTTAAGGAGAGCAAAGAATCAGAAGATGTGGTAGTAGCGGGCGGATCCATTCACGTAAAGGAACACGACAAGGAAAAGATCAGGAAAATAGTAACCCTGCTGCAGGCCCAGGACTGGATCGGTTCTGTTTTCACCAGGGGTGCAACAAAAAAGTCAACGGCCGGATGGGTCCCGGGTACACTTGC
>SDZZ01000151.1 GCA_004173255.1 Chitinophagaceae bacterium
GTTCCATGGCAATATTACCGGAGGTGGAAAGGATCCAGAGCAGGCCGGCTGCCATCCAGATTTCGCTGCTGAACGGCATGAAGAGCAGTGCCGCTGAAGCAAGGATGGCACCAATCAGGAAGTAAGGACGCCGCCTTCCGAATACCGGGTGCCAGGTCCGGTCACTCAGGTAACCGATGATCGGTTGCACGATAAGCCCGGTCAGTGGTGCGGCCAGGAACAAATAGGGAATTTCATCGGCGTTGGCTCCCAGGTTTTCATAGATCCGTCCCATATTTGCGCGCTGCAGGTCCCATCCAAACTGGATTCCAAAAAACCCGACGCTCATGTTGATGATCTGGCTCAGCGTTAACGCGGGCCGGTTGGTAGAGAGGGTGGTTGACATAACAATCGTATTTTATTCAGGAGCGAACCCAAGATAGGATATTATGTAGTAACGACACAAAAAAACGGACCCATTGGGGTCCGTTGAATGTTGTAACCGGATTGGCCGGTTCAGATCACAAATCCGTTAGGAAGGATGGATCCTTTTTTCACCACCACTATCCCGTCCTTGACGGTATACAGCGGATAGTCACCATTTTCCAGGTGCGGCCCGCCATTGATGCGCACATCATCCCCGATGCGGCAGTTTTTATCCAGGATGGCATTGTTGATGTAACAGCGGTTCCCGATACCGAGCAGGGGTACTCCCTTGGAACGGTCTTCAGCTATATCACTTAATGTTTCATAATAGTCGCTGCCCATGATATAGGTGTTCATTACGGTGGACCCATGTCCGATCCTTGAACGGATGCCGATCACGCAACGCTCCATACGCGATGCATTGATGATGGTTCCTTCGGCAATGACCGTTTTCTCGAGCGTAGTGCCGCTCACTTTTGCCGGAGGCAGCATTCTTGCCCGGGTATATATGGCATTGCTGTTGTCGAACAGATTGAAATCGGGCAGGTCGGCACAAAGACCAAGGTTGGCTTCAAAGAAGGAATAAATATTACCGATATCCGTCCAGTATCCATCATACTGGTAGCTGGCCACTTTACATTTGCTGATTGACTGAGGGATGATTTCTTTACCGAAGTCGGTTGCGTCGAGGTAATCATTCTGCAGGTAGTCAAACAGCAGGCGCCGGTTGAATATATATATACCCATGGACGCCAGGTATGGTCGTCCCTGTTTGCGCATTTCATCACCGGTATCGCTGACCCAGTCTTTAAGCAGGTCGCGGCTAGGCTTTTCAATGAACGAACTGATGAGACCGTTTTCTTCCTTGAGTATCCCGAACTCCGGTGCTTCCCTGTCCCCCACCGGTATGGTGGCTACAGAAATGTCGGCTCCGGTTTTTTTATGATGGTCCAGCATTCCCTGGAAGTCCATCTGGTACAGCTGGTCACCGGAAAGAATCAGCACATATTCGCTTTCGAACGGGGCAATATGACGGAGACTCTGGCGTACAGCATCGGCTGTACCCTGGTACCAGGTTGGGTTATCGGGTGTCTGTTCGGCCGCCAGGATGTCCACGAAGGCCGAGCTGAACGCACTGAAGTGATACGTATTTTTAATGTGCCTGTTGAGGGATGCCGAGTTGAACTGTGTCAGCACAAACATGCGGTTGATGCCCGAGTTCATACAGTTGGAGATCGGTATATCTACCAGGCGGTACTTACCGGCAATGGGTACGGCGGGTTTGGAACGGCTTGCCGTGAGCGGGAACAGCCTTGAACCGGCACCACCCCCGAGGATCACACTTAATATTTCTTTAGATATTGACATATAACAAACAATGTTTTAGATGATTCGCGTAAAAGTTACGGCAGTATTCTGATACAAAACACAGCGAAAGAAAATTTATGGATCGGTCCGTCATTTTTTCAATCCCTGGTAAATATCAATGTACTGTTGCGCGGAGGAATCCCAGGAATGGTCGATCGACATCATATGTTCCCGCATCCACTGATGCAGGTCGGGTCGGTTGGTATAGAGGTCGATCGCACGGCCTACGGAATAGGTGATATCTCCCACAGATGCCTGATCAAAACGGATACCAAACCCCTGCCAGTCACCAAAATCGGTGATCGTATCTTTTAATCCGCCCACGCTGCGCACCATCGGTACAGTACCATAGCGCAATGCGTACATCTGGTTCAGTCCGCACGGCTCCACACGGCTGGGCATGAGCAGGAAATCGGAGCCTGCATAAATCATGTGACTGAGTGGCTCACTATACCCGATATAGGAATTAAAATAACCACCGAACTGTGTTTTCATGTGGTCGAGTGTTTCCTCCAGGGCCGGATCGCCCGATCCGAGTACCAGGAAGTTGGCCTTGCCATGGTGCTGGTAAATGGACTGGCTGATCGCTTCGGGTAAAAGGTCAGCCGCTTTTTCACCAACCAGCCTGCCGATGAAGGACACCAGTGGTTTATCGGGATCGAGGCCAAACTGTCCGCAGATTTCTTTCTTATTTTTCTTCTTCCCTTTTTCCACCAGTTCCCGGTCATAATTACGGGCAAGGAAATTATCGGTCATCGGATCCCACACCTGCGTATCGATGCCGTTGAGGATGCCATTGCTTTTACCTGTCTCATACTGGAAAAGGTTCTCCAGCCCATTGGCAGATTGTTTCAGTTCGTCCATATAACTGCGGCTGACGGTGGTCACCTGCCACGCACATTTTACGGCCGACGCCATCGGGTTGATGGTGTCGTTCCAGTCGAGCATTCCCCAGTTCCAGCTGTCATAAGCTGGTATCAGGTAGTACCTGTCCCAACCGATCCATCCCTGGTATTCACCGTTGTGTACAGTAAATACGGTCGGCACATCACGCAGGGCATTCTGGAATGCAAAGGAATATTTACACATAAACGGGATCAGGCCGGTGTGATGATCATGGCAATGGATCACATCCGGTTTGTGCTGCCACTTGCTCAGCCAGTCGCACACGGCAATCTGGAAAGCCAGGAACCGTTCGGTATCGTCATCGTATCCGTAAATTTTTTCGCGGTCAGTCAGACCGTTGATATCCACGAGGTACAGGTCGAAACCAAGTTCGTTGGTCTTCTCCCTGATCACACTGTAATGGAACCAGTGTGAACCAATCTGCTGTCCTCCTTCATGCACCAGTTCCCACTGGTGGTTATACAGGAATTTTGTCCGGTACATGGGCATCACCACTTTGGCAACATGCCCCAGTTCGGTCTGGTATTTCGGCAGGGCGCCAACTACATCGCCAAGGCCACCAGCCTTCGCAACGGGATAACATTCAGCAGCAACGTGTACTATTTCCATTTATCAAATTTAATGTTTCCGGTCTTTTTAACGAAAGGTTGTTTTGAGGCATTACAGGGGCAAAGCTTTTAACACTTGTTCCGGTAACCAGTCCCCAATTAAACTTTTTCCCTATTGGAATTCTTTATACTTTGGGGACCTTAATAACTAAAACGCACTCCTCAATATGACGCAGGAAACGAAATGGTCGCAGTTTGGAACCCTGATTACGGTCTTTTTCTTCTGGGGTTTTGTTGCTGCAAGCAACGATATCCTCATACCGGTATTTAAAGAAAGCCTTCACCTGTCACAGGCACAGAGCCAGCTTGTGTCGTTTGCTTTTTATGTTGCCTATACAGTTGGTTCAATTATTTATTTTTTTATCGGCCGTGCCCGCGGTGGTGATGTACTCAACCACATCGGTTATAAAAATGGTATCTCGCTTGGCCTCGTCATTTCGGCACTGGGTACGCTCCTGTTCTACCCCGCCGCACAACTGGAATCGTTTCCTTTGTTCATCAGTGGCCTCTTTGTGGTTGGACTTGGATTTTCCCTGCAGCAAACCGCAGCCAACACGCTTGCTGTTATTATGGGTGACCCGAGAACAGGTTCCCAGCGTCTCAGCCTTGCGGGTGGTATCAACAACTTTGGTACCACTATCGGACCACTGATTGTCAGTATTGCCATCTTTGGTTCAGTTACCGGTTCTTCATCCATTGCCGATATCCAGAGCATTAAAACCCCGTACCTCATACTCGGCCTTGCCTTCATCATTGTTGCTATCATCTTCAAGGTGTCCAAAGTGCCGAACAAGATCCCTTTATCTGTTACCGATGATGCTATACAGCAGGAAGCCGGTACCGGGGAAGACAGCGCACTCGGTACAAAAGATATTTTTACCGAAAAGAAACGTCCGTCAGCTGCCCCCCTGAAACTGGTTGACCGCAGCAGTCCGCTGAAATACCCGCAGCTGGTAATGGGTATGATCGCCATCTTTGTTTACGTGGGTGTGGAAGTAAGTACTGCCTCCAACCTGCCGGAGTTCATGAAAGAGCACCTGAACACACCAACCGACCAGATTGCCCCGTTTGTATCGCTTTACTGGGCAAGCATGATGATCGGTCGCTGGACAGCTTCCATCGGTGCCTTCAAACTGGATATGGGCGTAAAAAACGTGCTTCGCTTCCTGATGCCCTATATCGCATTCGGCGTGTTTATACTGGTCAATAAAATTGCCAACCACGACGTCACCCCTTTTTATGTGTATGGTTTCATTATCCTTGCCATTATTATCGGTGATATCCTCAGCCGTGGTAACCCTGCCCGCCAGCTGCTGATCTTCAGCAGCATGGGTATCCTCGCCCTGCTGATTGGAATGGCTGCCGACGGTATGGTCAGCGTTTATGCGTTTATCAGCGTGGGTCTGTGCTGTTCCATCCTGTGGCCGGCTATTTACACGCTGGCAATCACCGGTCTTGGAAAAAATACCAATGAAGGGGGAAGTTTCCTTATCATGATGATCATGGGTGGTGGTATCATCAGCGTTGGCCAGGGCTTACTGGCCTCCAACAACCTGCTCGGGATCCAGAACTCGTATATCATTGGTGTACTCTGTTTTGCTTACCTCGTGTTTTATGCCGTTCGCGTTAAAAAAGTGCTGAGGTCGCAGGGCATCGATTACGATGTGGAAGTAAGCGGCGGCGGTCATTAATCCTAATCAATTCCTTCGTACATTTAAGCCCCGTTGTCCGCAACGGGGCTTTATTATAAAAAAAACGTAATGGCTACACAGACCTCCAATCTTCAACCACTCGCAATAGGCATCGATATAGGCGGAACGGGCACCAAATTCGGTATCGTGGACAGGGACGCGAACGTGTTGTTCTCCGGTGAGATTTCTACAAAAAAACACCAGGAAGTAGGCACGTTCATCGAGGAGTTGTACACCGCGCTCACTGTACTGATCGACAAGGCCGGGGGCATAGGAAGAATGAAAGGGATCGGTGTGGGCGCACCGAATGGCAACTTCTACACCGGTACCATTGAATACGCTCCCAACCTTCCATGGAAAGGTATCATACCGCTGGCGAAACTGATCGAGAATAAATTTAAACTGCCTGTTACCCTGACCAATGATGCCAACGCGGCGGCCATCGGTGAAATGATGTATGGCGCCGCCAAAGGTATGCGTGATTTCATTATGATTACCCTGGGAACCGGTGTGGGCAGCGGTATTGTGGCCAATGGCCAGCTGATTTATGGACACGACGGGTTTGCAGGTGAACTGGGCCATACCATTATTATTCCCGACGGACGCATGCATCCCGGCACCGGTAAAAAAGGGTCGCTGGAAAGTTATGCTTCTGCAACCGGTGTTCGTTATACGGCGCTGGAACTGCTGAAAGACTCGGACGTGCAGTCGGTCATGCGCGATATCCCCGAAGAAGAACTGGATTCCAAAAAAGTGTATGAAGCGGCTATTGCCGGTGACGAGCTTGCACGCCATGTGTATGATTATACGGGTCGCATCCTTGGACTTGCGCTGGCAAATGCAGTCATGTTTTCCAGCCCCGAGGCTATCGTATTATTCGGCGGACTCACCAAGGCAGGTGACCTCATCCTGAAACCCACGCGCGAGCATATGGAAGCAAACCTGATCCAGGTATTCCAGAATAAAGTGAAGATCCTGATCAGCCACCTGCGCGAGTCTGACGCGGCGATCCTGGGTGCCAGTGCGCTGGTTTGGGAATAGCATTATCCCCTCAGCAGTATTGGTGAATTAACATGGGGATGAAGAACGCCGGTGTACCTGAATGAAGGAAGACATGGCACCGGAATGCGTAAAGATCTTGCACCATCATGGGCAAAGTTATTGCCGGGGATGAGGCAAACACTGATGCAGGTGCCTTAACCTTTCAACCCGCGCTGCCGCATAGTTTCATACAACACCATACCGGTGGCAACCGATACGTTGAGCGATTCGAAATCACCTGCCATGGGTATTTTCAAAGTATCATCGCACACCTTCATCAGTGCCGGGTAAATCCCTTTTTCCTCACTTCCCATAATGATGGCCAGTGGTTCGCTCATATCATAATCGCTGATTGTTTTTTCAGCAGTCATCTCTGTGGCAATCACCTTGATGCCGTTCATGTGCAGGTCATCCACGGCTTTCATTAAACTGTTCACCCGGCAGACCGCAATTTTTTCCAGCGCACCGGCCGAAGTGGTAATGGCATCCTCATTCAATGCCCCCACCCCTTTGTCGGGAATAATGATAGCATGAACGCCGCAACAGTAGGCCGTTCGCGCGATACCTCCGATATTGCGTATATCGGTGATTCCATCCAGGATCAGGAACAGCGGTGTTTCCCCCTGATCGGTCACAAAGGAGATCATTTGCTGCAGGTCCTGGTAAATCACTTTTGCAATCTGTGCCACACAACCTTCATGATCAGTTACATTGAACCCGGTGATTTTTGCAAGGGGAACATAATTCAGTGGTACCCCTGCTTTTGCCGCCAGGCGTTTGATTTCCTGTACATCGTTCCCGATAGCCTTGCCATCGAGGTAAATCCGGTCAAGCGCCAGGCCTTCATTTAATGCCTGGATGACGTTCTGGCGACCAACCACCAGTGTACTTTTTTTCGGGCGCTGCGGTGAGCGGAAATTCCTGATCATACTATTGTTTTGACTTTGAGCAGTGCGGCAACGGACATGGCATCAGTGATCCGCCCTTCATCTACCATTTTATAAGCTTCGGCCAGCGGGAGTTTCCTGATCTCCAGCTGCTCCGTTTCCTCCGGTTCGGGCTCCAGCTGCTGCAGTCCGCGGGCAAGGTAGATATAAGCCACCTCATCGGTTACCGAATTGGAAAGATACATCTTAAGGAGTTCCGTCCATTCCTGCGCCACCAGTCCCGTTTCCTCCAGCAACTCCCGTTTGGCAGAATCGAGTGGCAACGTGCCTTCTGGACTGCCCCCCTCGGGTATTTCCCAGCTGTACTGGTCAAGTGTAAAACGGTACTGCCCTACCAGCCAGGTATTACCCTCGTCATCCACCGGTACAATGCCAATGGCCACATTCCGGAAATGGACCTTACCATAAATGCCGGGATTTCCCGCCGGGTTAATCACATCATGGTGCTCCACCCGGATCCAGTTGTTCTCGTAGGCCGTTTCTTTCCGGACCACCTTCCAGGGATTGAGTTGTTCATCCATGATGCTAAAATAAAAGATCCCGTCACAACCGTTGGTCGGGACGGGATCCGGCAGGTTCGAAATTTATTTAATGCCGAAAGCCTTCTTCACTTTCGATACGTAGTCGAGTTTTTCCCAGGTAAACAGCTCCACGTTCTTGGTGATGGTTTTGCCATCATTGGAAGTGAATGATTTGGTAACCACCTGCGGCTGGCGACCCATGTGGCCATAGGCAGCGGTTTCGCTATAGATCGGGTTACGCAGTTTGAGGCGCTGCTCGATAAAGTAAGGTCGCATATCAAACACACCTGCTACGATATCGCTGATCTGGCCATCGGTCAGTTCCACTTTGGCAGTGCCATAAGTATTCACGTTGATGCTGGTTGGTTTTGCCACACCGATAGCGTAGGACACCTGCACCAGTACTTCATCCGCAACACCTGCAGCTACCAGGTTCTTGGCAATATGACGGGTTGCATAAGCAGCAGAACGGTCAACCTTGGAAGGATCCTTACCGCTGAACGCACCACCACCATGGGCGCCTTTACCACCGTAAGTGTCCACAATGATCTTGCGACCGGTAAGACCCGTATCGCCATGCGGCCCACCGATTACAAACTTGCCGGTCGGGTTGATATGGTATTTGATATTATCGTTAAACAGCTTGCCGTACTTTTTATATTTCGCCTTCACCCTCGGGATCAGGATGTTGATGATGTCCGACTTGATCTTTGCGAGCATCTTTGACTCTGAATCGAAATCATCGTGCTGGGTTGAAACAACAATGGCATCAATGCGTACCGGTACGTTCTGGTCGTTGTATTCAAGTGTAACCTGGCTCTTGGCATCCGGACGCAGGTATTTGATCGCCTTGTTCTCGCGGCGAAGTGCTGCCAGCTCGATCAGGATTTTATGGGCAAGATCGAGTGCCAGTGGCATATAATCCTGGGTTTCGTTGCTTGCGTAACCGAACATCATGCCCTGGTCGCCTGCACCCTGCTCTTCTTTCTTCTTACGGTCAACCCCCTGGTTGATGTCGGCCGACTGCTCATGGATTGCAGACAGGATCCCGCACGAGTTCGCTTCGAACATGTATTCGCTCTTGGTATAACCGATCCGGCGGATTACGCCACGTGCAATTTCCTGTACGTCGAGATATGCTTTTGATTTTACTTCTCCCGCCAGCACCACCTGACCGGTAGTTACCAGTGTTTCACATGCCACTTTCGACTGCGGGTCAAATGCCAGGAAATTGTCGATAAGCGCATCGGAAATCTGGTCAGCTACTTTGTCCGGGTGACCTTCGGAAACACTTTCTGAAGTAAACAAATAAGGCATAATGAAGGATTGAAGTTTTAAAGTTTGGTTAGTATTATAATAAAATAATCGGGTGCAAAGATAACACCCGATCTATTCAGTAGGGAGCTTTTCAGCTATATTTTCGAATAAACTATCCGCAGGCGGATTCGCCCCGGATCGGCACCTGGCAATGTGCCGTTGCCGCTACCACGCAGTCGCACGCGACCCTTGCCTGGAGCGGAGTTGACAGGAATACCCGCAAGCAGCGGAGTGGCCGCCGGACTGGACCTGTAATTCTCGGCCAGCGTAAAAGGCATCAACAGCCGCATGTCGAAAACGTTTACACTGCCGGTCAGGATGTTCTGCACATAGCGGGTTACGTTAAATCTCCATTGTTTGACTGGCTTGCCCGACACCGGATCCAGGATGGTATAGGGAACCACACCAAACGCGGCCAGGTTTGCATTACCACTGGCATCAAAAGTGACGTCGTACGGTATGGTCTGGTATTTCGAAACGGTAGGGTCATAAGCATCGAGGTACAGGTTGGTAGGGTAAAACATCGAGTCCTCAATTCCTGACCATATCTGGTCGGCCATAATTTCAGCACGGTGCACTACCCTATTGGTCAACCCGGTAAGTCCGGGAATCTTTAACGTGGCAAACGAACCGGGCGTACTCTGGATATAGAGTTCGTTGTCTGGTGTACCGGTAGTTC
>SDZZ01000632.1 GCA_004173255.1 Chitinophagaceae bacterium
GCTCCTGGTGGCCGTGATCCTTTCTGCCCAATGCACCGACAAACGAGTTAACCTTACCACGCCTGCCATCTTCGGTAAATTCCCCGACGTGGAATCGCTGAGCCACTCCAGCGAAGCCGAACTGTTTCCATACATCCGCAGCATTTCGTACCCCAACAATAAAACAAAACACCTGCTGGGTATGGCCCGCATGGTTGTTGAGGATTTCAATGGCCAGATTCCCATGACAGTTGACGAACTGGTGCGACTTCCTGGTGTTGGGCGGAAAACAGCCAACGTCATCACTTCCGTTATTGACCAGCAACCGAACATGGCAGTGGATACCCACGTATTCCGCGTGAGCAGACGAATCGGACTTGTTTCGCCAAAAGCCAGCACACCACTTGCCGTTGAAAAAGAATTGGTTAAAAACATCGAAAGCGGCCTGATACACAAAGCCCACCACTGGCTCATACTCCACGGACGCTACATCTGTGTTGCCCGTACTCCGAAATGCCGCGAATGCGGAGTACAGCAGGCCTGCAATTATTTCCAGAAAAACATCATACTACTCTGAGATCTCCTTTGCCTTGCCACCAGCGCATCGTGATTGCTTATTCTAACTGTGTTTTAATGATATCCTTGTCCCGGCTGACCAGCGTCTGTGCGATGGATGCAAATTAAAGCCGCAGCTGGCTTTTACCATGTGGATTCTATCAGCACCCTGCTGTGATTTTCTATCTGTTTGCCGATGTTCTTCCCGCGGTTCAGCCCATCCTTCAGGTGATCTTTACACCGAAACTCAAACAATACCACATGAAAATGTACCAGCAACTACTCCTTGCATTTGTCCTGGCCATTAAAACCAATGCGCAGGAAAGCACACCGCCAGTCACCATACAGGCAGGCCTGCTAAGCGGAGGCATGAATTGTTTTACGGACCTTGGCGGGCAGGCCAGCAGCTCAGGTTTGGCGGCCATTGATCTCCGACTGGCTGATACCCGTCCGGTCGCTGGCATGTATGGATTGCTTTCCTGGAAACACCGGATCAGCCTGCAACCCTCAGTGATGACAGGTTCTGTGGCCGCCGCCGACCACTCGCTGGGCGACAAAGCGGACGACCCCGGCGGCCGTTATATCCGCAATCTCTCTTTCCGTTCACATATCAGCGAGGTAAGGTTGTTAGTAGAAGGAGGCGTCTTTAATAAGTGGTGGTATGGTGAGGAAGGTATTCACCGGCTTACGGTTGGTGTCTGTGCAGGTGTCTCGCTGTTTCATTTCAACCCCGTTACAAAAATGGACGGGGCATTGTATAAACTAAGGGACTTCCACCTGGAAGGGCAGGGATTCGACGAGTTCCCATCACGGTCCGTGTACAGGAGAACCCAGTTATCGATACCTGTTGGCTTTGTAGTACGCCGCCTGCTGACCAGCCGTTTCTGTTTCGCAGCCGAGTTCAGTTACCGGTTCCTGTTCACTGATTATCTCGATGACGTAAGCGAAACTTATATTGATCCCGCGTTGTTTTCAAAATACCTTGCGACTGAGCCCGCACGCATTGCGCGTATGCTGCAGTTCAGGACTCCCGAACTGGTCAATGCCACATTCCCGTTGCACCAGCCCAGGGGCAATGCGGCAAAAAAAGACGCCTGGTTCAGTTTCGGGCTGAAGGCAGGCGTCAGTTTATAACTTATGAGAAGGTTACAGGTATTTCCTGATCTCTTCGACCAGTTCAATCTTGGTAATCGGCACACCCATGATTTTGTGATAGCCTTTTGCATCAACCAGGTAAACATCCCGGATGATCTTGATCAGTTGCCCGTTGTTTATTTCAGGGATCAGGATGGTGTCAAAGTTTTGCAGTATTGAACCAAGGTTCTTTGGAAACGGCCGTACATATCGCAGGTGGGCATGACTTACTTCAAGCCCCTCCGCCTGGAGTTCAAGCACCGCTGACTTTATGGAGCCGTAAGTGGAACCCCATCCAAGTACCAGCACCTTGCCTTTTTCCTTACCGCTGTCGAGATGCTGTTCGGGAATATAATCAGCAATCTTGTCCACCTTTTCCTGGCGGATCTT
>SDZZ01000152.1 GCA_004173255.1 Chitinophagaceae bacterium
TGTGGATTCCATCCAGAATTTTTACCGTGTGTTTTCGGGGGTCGACGAACAAAGTGCCGTTGCAACGGAAAACTTCCTGCGCACCATTATCAGAACGGATGAATACCCGCTGACCCGGCTGGGCATTACCCATGCCACCGAAATGGCGAAGGTGCTCGAGAATTCCTACCGCGCCATGAACATTGCATTCATTGTTGAATGGAGCCGTTTTGCGGAAGAGGCGGGAGTGGATTTATACGAAGTGGTGAACGCAATACGCATGCGGCCCACCCACAAAAATATTATGCTGCCCGGACTCGGTGTGGGCGGTTATTGCCTCACCAAAGACCCGCTGCTGGCCAGCTGGGCCAAGACCAATCTTTTTGGCAGTGAAGAAGGGTTGTTCCAGAGTGAAACAGGGGTAAGGATCAATGACCGCATGCCTTATTACGCATTTGATTTCCTGGCCTCCCAGTACAACGGTTCACTGAAGGGAAAAAAAGCCTTACTGCTTGGCGTCAGTTACCTGAATGATGTGGGTGATACCCGTTATACACCCGTGCAGGGTTTTTATGAACAACTGGAAGAAGCAGGGATGGACATCACCCTTCATGATCCGCATGTGGTTTACTGGGAAGAAAAACAACGCCAGGTGAATAAAGACCTGGAAGCTTTATTGCAACAGCCTTATGATGTGGTGGTAATTACCACCGGGCATAAAGAATACCGCAACAACCTGATGCTGCTGAACAAACTGCAACAGCTGCCGGCATTGTTTATTTACGACACCATCGGTGTTTTATCCGCCATGGAAATCAGCCTGCTGGCCGACAAACACAAGGTGCGGGTGATTGGCAGGGGTGACCTGAAATAACCGACCCATCTCAACAAATTCCAAAATCGTTACCAACAATACATATGAAGAAAAAAGTTTTACTACTCGGCGGTGCAGGTTTTATCGGGTATAATATCGGGAAGTACCTGGCAGAAAACCGGGACTATGATCTTACCATTGCCGATAATTTTGCCCGCGGCAAACAGGACGAACTGTTTAATGCACTGGTGGCCGAACATTCCATCAAAGTGGTGGAAGGTGATTACACCGATCCTAAAACCTACGACCAGCTGGATGAAACATACGACCAGGTGTACATGCTGGCATCGGTGGTAGGTGTCGACAATGCCAACTCCATTCCGCACGAGATCATCCGCATCAACACCGCACTTATATATAACACGCTGGAATGGGTACGTCGTTCAAAAATCGGCAAGGTATTGTTTACCTCCACCAGTGAATGTTATGCCGGCACCATCGATGCGTTTGGCTATAAAATACCAACTCCCGAGGAAGTACCTCTGTGTATTGAAGATATCAGCCATCCGCGGTTTACCTATGCAGTGACCAAAATGCTGGGTGAGTCGGGCTTTTTAAACTATGCAAGGATTCTCGGATTTGAAACCACCATTGTGCGTTATCATAACGTGTATGGACCAAGGATGGGATTCAAACACGTGATCCCCCATCTGGTAGTCCGTTTCCGCAAAGGGGAAGAACCATTTAAGGTATATGGGCACGACCAGACACGTTCGTTCTGTTACATCACCGATGCGGTAGAAGGCACTGTACTGGCTATGGAACAGCCCGGTACCAATGGCCAGATTTACCATATCGGTACGGAAGAGGAAATCAGTATCGGTGACCTGATCCATTTTACAGGTGACCTGATGAAGTTTACCGGCAGTTATGAAAATGCACCAACTTATCCCGGCTCCGTTTCACGGCGTTGCCCCGATATCACAAAGGCTCGCACCCAGCTTGGGTTTGAGCCCAGGGTGGATTGGAAAACGGGCCTGACGCAAACGATCAACTGGTACAACAGTTACCTGGAAGAGGGCAACAAAGTGTACGAGTAAAGTCACGGATCACGCGTGGGTCAGCACCGCCTGATTTGGCCACGGAGAAAAGGATGCACAAATGAAGACCCGGTTCCATGGAACCCGGTTACCAAACCAGCAACTATGAGTAACGATAAACTGATTGCGTTAAGCCTGCCGAATATCTCGGGAAATGAATGGAAGTATGTGAAGGATTGTCTCGATACCGGGTGGATTTCCTCGGTGGGCGCCTATGTGACGCAGTTCGAACAGATGGTGGCCGATTTTGCCGGCGCAAAATATGGCGTAGCGGCAGTAAACGGCACCGCCGCCCTGCATATATCGCTGCTGTTATCCGGCGTAAAAGCAAACGATTATGTGATCCTGCCCAACCTCACCTTTGTGGCATCCGCCAATTCGATCAGGTATATCGGGGCCGACCCGTTGCTGGTTGATGCAGACAGCGACCTGTGGCAGATGGATCTTGACCTGCTGGAAACATTCCTCGAAGATGAAACGGATATACGTGACGGGGAACTGATTTATATCAAAGATGGCCGGCGCATTGGAGCCATCATGCCCGTGCACATACTCGGTAATATCTGTGACATGGATCGCTTTACATCCATTGTTAAAAAATACCCGCTGCCCGTGGTGGAGGATGCCACCGAGGCCTTAGGTTCTTCCTATAAAGGACAGCACGCCGGTACCTTCAGCCCGTTTGGCTGCTTCAGTTTCAACGGCAACAAAATCATTTCCACCGGTGGTGGTGGTGTGATTGTTACCAGTGATGAAGAACTGGCAAGGAAGGCCAAACATATTACCACTACGGCAAAGGCCAGTCCTGACGAATACTATCATGATGAAGTGGGCTACAACTATCGCCTGGTCAATATCCTGGCGGCAGTTGGCGTAGCGCAGATGGAACAGCTGCCTGGTTTTATAGAACGCAAAAAAGAAATTGTAAAATTCTACAAGGATGCATTCGGTGGCGTCGGAGATATCGGATTCCAGCAGGAGCTGCCTGGTGTGGAAACAAATGGCTGGCTCTTTACGATCCGTACCTCGCGGTCGGAGGAGTTGCTGAAGCACCTCGATGCCAATAAAATCCTCAGTCGCCGGTTCTGGATGCCAATGAATAAGTTGCCGATGTACAGCGGCTGCCCGTACATAACGCGCAATGATGAAGCCGGCAGCATTTATAACAGCTGCCTCAGCATACCCAGTTCGACCAATATCACCGATGCTGAACTGGAGATCGTTGCCCGCGAAGTCAAATCCGTTTTTAATAAGTAGTATGTACCCGTTCTTCAAACGTCTTTTTGATATTGTGTTTGCGTTGCTGGCCCTGGTGATCCTGTCGCCCCTGCTTGTGCCGATTGTAATCCTGCTGTTACTGACGGGTGAGCATTATGTTTTTTTCAGGCAGGACCGTGTAGGATACCACAACCGCATTTTCGGCATTTATAAATTTGCCACCATGCTGAAGGACAGTCCGAATATGGGAAACGGCGACGTGACCACCCGCAATGACCCGAGGGTTACGGCGGTTGGCCAGTTCCTCCGCAAAACGAAACTGAACGAACTTCCGCAGTTGCTGAACATACTGGCGGGCGACATGTCGTTTGTTGGCCCGCGTCCGTTAATGAAGGTGGGCTTTGACCGCTATTCTGATGAGATGAAAGCAAAGGTGTACCAGGTAAAACCAGGACTCACGGGTATCGGATCAATCGTTTTCCGCGATGAAGAGCTGATCATCACGCAAAGCAAACTGCCGCCCCATGAGTGCTACCGGGACATCATACTGCCGTATAAAGGCGCAGTGGAAGTGTGGTACCAGCAGCATCTCTCGTTTTATACCGACTTCATGATCCTTTTCCTGACTGCCTGGTATATTATTTCTTCGGAAAGCCAGCTCGTTTACAAGGTTTTCCCCGGTTTGCCCCGCCGCCGGGAAGAACCCGTTATGGCCGGGTAAAATAAATGTGTACATTGGGCTGCTGAATTCAACCGAATATGTTTTCATTATTTTCGAAAAAGACCCAGAAGAAAGGCGAGGCTTTTCCTTTCGCCGCGCTGGCAACCGATATGCACTCGCATATTCTGCCTGGTATCGACGACGGCTCGCCCGACCTCGAAACCTCCCTGCAACTAATCAGCGGGCTGCAGGACCTGGGTTATAAAAAACTGGTGGCCACCCCGCACATATTGTGGGACATGTTCCGCAATACTCCCGATATCATCCATGAAAAGCTGGACCTGCTCCGCGAAGCGGCCCTCAAAGCGGGTCTCACTATTGAACTGGATGCAGCAGCAGAATACTTTCTGGATGAGCATACCAATGAACTGCTGGCAAAAAAAGAACGCCTGCTGACCATCAGCGGCAACAAGGTGCTGTTCGAATTTTCCATGGCTTACCCTCCGTTCAACGTAAAGGATACCCTTTTTGAAATGCAGATGCAGGGGTATGAACCGGTATTCGTGCATCCCGAACGCTATAGTTACCTGCAGAAGAACAAGGAGTTTTACGATGAGATGAAAGAGATCGGCTGCATTTTCCAGTTGAACATACTCTCACTGGGCGGGCATTACGGGCGGGGAGTGACCGAACTTTCCAATCACCTGCTGAAGAAAGATTACTACGACCTGCTTGGCACGGATCTCCATCACAGTAACCACCTGGCTGCCCTGCAGCAGTTCCATACGGGCCTGTTCCCGGCCGATTATAATTTCTCCACCAGGTTCCGGAATAACCAGCTGTAAGTGTCCACAATTCTGAACTTTTTTACCTGCCCGCTGTAGTATACTTGCATGAATGCTTTTACCATAAAGGATCTGGAGAATCTTTCAGGGATAAAGGCCCACACCATCCGGATGTGGGAACAGCGTTATAATTTCCTCAAACCCCAGCGCAGTTGTACCAATATCCGGTATTACAGTAATGAAGAGCTGAAAACATTGCTCAACATTGCCTTGCTCAATCGCTTTGGATTCAAGATCTCGCATATCGACAAAATGGAACACAGCGAGATCTGCGCCAAGGTATTGTCGCTCAAAGACGAGGACGCATTGCAGGAACGCGTGGTTAATTCACTGGTGACCCAGATGATCGACCTGCAGACGGATAAATTTGAAATCACCCTCACTCGTTACATCAAGGTCAACGGGCTTGAACAGACCATCCGCGAAATCATTTTTCCCTTCCTCGAAAAAATCGGGATCCTTTGGCAAACAGGGCATATCATGCCCGCGCAGGAACACTTTGTATCCAATCTCATCAGGCAGAAGATCATTGTGGCCATTGACAGCCTGGGCATTTGTACCGAAGGACAGACGTGCCTGCTTTTCCTGCCTGAAGGTGAACATCATGAACTAGGGTTGCTGTTTCTTTCCTACCTGCTGAAACAACGCAGCAACAATGTGATCTATCTTGGAGCCAACGTACCGTTTAATGATTACGAAAGTATTGTTGCCACCATGCAGCCGCAATACGCCTTCATACATCTCACCTCTACCAGTCCCAACTTCAACTTTGAAAGGCTGCTCAGTAATATCCGCTTGAAAACCGGACACCTGCCTACTATCATCTCCGGATTCCCCACACACACCTACTACAAACCCCTTCCGGCCTGCGTTCAGTTCAAAAAAAGCTTCCGGGAAGTCAGCGATTTTATCTCAACTATTTGATTTTCAGTGCGATTTGCCCTGGTTGACGACATAATGTTAAAGTTCCAACATTAAATAGCTAACAGTGTTATTTTTGTTTAACTTTACCGAACAATAAATTAAACAATAAATTATGTCCTCCAAAGATTTTGATGAAGTACTGGTCGAAAATGCCGACTTCCTCAAGCCCTTTGCCATTAACCTGACAAGGGACACCGAGGCTGCCAACGACCTGTTCCAGGAAACCTTATACAAGGCTTTAGCGAATAAAGAGAAGTATTACACCGGCACCAATATCAAGGCCTGGTTGTTTACGATCATGCGGAATATTTTCATTAATAACTACCGCAGGAAAGCGAAACAGAAAACCATTTTTGATAATACGCCGAACGAGTACCTGATCAATATGAAGCAGGTCTCTGTATCTAATAACGCGGAAAGCGGGTTAAGGTTGAAAGAGATCCAGGGTGCAATTGAAGAACTCCCCGAGATTTTCAAAACGCCGTTCCTCCTTTATTTTGACGGGTACAAATACCAGGAAATTGCCGACGTACTGGCCGAGCCACTGGGTACCGTCAAAAGCCGTATCCACTTTGCCCGGAAACTCCTGAAAGAGCGGATTAGTCGTTACTGATTGAATTGATAGTGAATAGGTTGTCCCTTCGTTGAATGAACCCTGCATTTTTGCACCAAATCGTTCAACGAATGAACAATCTATTTTCTTTTTGGTCTTATCTTCCAACAACGAATGACCAGAATGGCCGACACCAGAAAAGTGATAATTATAGGAAGCGGATTTGCCGGTCTCTCTGCAGCATCTTTCATGGCAAAAGCGGGTTGGGATGTTACCGTGATTGAAAAAAACAGTACACCAGGTGGCAGGGCCCGGCAGTGGAAATCAGGTGGTTTTACATTTGATATGGGGCCAAGTTTCTACTGGATGCCTGATGTATTTGACCGTTACTTTGAAAAGTTCGGGAAAAAAACCGCTGACTATTACCAGCTGACCAGGCTTGATCCATCTTACCGTGTTTACTGGAAAGAAGGGTTTTCCGATATCCCCGCGTCACTGGAAGAACTGAAAAAGATCTTTGACGAAATAGAACCTGGTGCCGGACATAAACTTGACCTGTACCTGCAGGGTGCCGCTTATAAATATGAAGTGGGTATGAACCGCCTGGTGTATAAACCAGGGCGTTCACTCACCGAATTCATGGACTGGCAGACCATCAGCGGAATTTTCAAACTGGATGTTTTTTCCAACATCAAAAAGCACATCCATAAGTATTTCAATGATCCGCGCCTTCGGCAACTGATGGAGTTCCCGGTATTGTTTTTGGGAGCCTTACCCGAAGACACGCCCGCCCTTTACAGCCTGATGAATTATGCGGATATCAAGGGTGGTACATGGTATCCCACAGGTGGAATGTACGCCGTGGTGGAAGGAATGTACCAGCTTGCGCTTGAACTGGGTGTGCATTTCCGGTTTGATGAAGAAGTGAAAGAGATCAGCATTGTGAAGAACCGCGCACGGCAGGTGGTCAGCAGCAAAGGACAATATGAGGCAACGGTGGTGATCAGCGGGGCCGACTACCAGTTTACCGAATCGGCATTGCTGCCCCCCGAAAGCCAGACCTACAGCAGCTCTTACTGGGACAAACGCGTGATGGCTCCTTCCTGCCTGCTGTACTATGTGGGCATCAGCAAAAAACTGGAAGGGCTGCCGCATCATTCGCTGTTTTTCGACGCTTCGTTCGACCAGCATGGAAAAGAAATTTACCGCGATCCGAAATGGCCGGCCGATCCACTGTTCTATGTAAGTATTCCGTCCGTTACTGATCCGGGCGTGGCACCGGGAGGCATGGAGAATCTTTTTTTCCTGGTGCCGGTGGCTGCCGGACTGCAGGGTGATACGGAAGAACTACGCGAAGAATATTTTAACCGGATAGCCGACCGGTTTGAAAAACGCACCGGCCAGGTAATCCGGAATTCCATTGTCTGTAAAAAATCCTACAGCGTGTCTGATTTCGTAAATGATTACCATAGTTTCCGGGGGAATGCATACGGGCTTGCCAATACCCTCATGCAGACCGCTATTTTTAAACCATCCTGTAAAAGCAAAAAAGTAGATAATCTTTTTTATACCGGGCAGCTGACCGTGCCAGGCCCAGGCGTCCCGCCATCGCTTATTAGCGGTGAAGTTGTCGCCAACGAAGTAATAAAATCATTTGTGTAGCCGTATATGATCGAACTATTCCATACAAGCAGTTCACGTTGCAGTAAGATTGTTACCGAAACTTACAGCACTTCCTTCGCTTCGGCGATCAGGTTGCTCCATAAAGAGCTACGGGCCCCCATCTGCCATATCTACGGATTTGTGCGGCTGGCCGACGAGATCGTGGATACATTCCACGACCACGACAAGGCACTGCTGTTACAGGAGTTCAAGGTAGAGACCTTCCGCGCTATCGAACGCGGCATCAGCCTGAACCCGATCCTTGAAAGTTTCCAGCTGACGGTCAATAAGTACGGGATCGGGCATGACCTCATCCATGCATTTTTCAAAAGCATGGAAATGGACCTCGTGTATTCCACCTATGATACAACGGGCTATGAAGAATATATCTACGGCTCGGCAGAGGTAGTGGGGCTGATGTGCCTGCAGGTATTCTGCGAGGGACGCTGCGATCTGTATAAAGAACTGGTGGCACCGGCGAGGGCACTGGGGTCGGCCTTCCAGAAGGTGAACTTCCTGCGTGATATCCGGGCCGATCACCTGGACCTTTCCCGCACGTATTTCCCGGCAGTTGACCTCAGCAATTTTTCCGGGGAAGACAAATTGAAAATCGAACAGCAGATCAGGGCCGAATTCCATGAAGCCTACCGGGGCATTATCCACCTGCCACTGAAGGCCAGGTTTGGGGTGTACGTAGCATATAAATATTATCTCAGCCTGTTCAACAAAATTACCCGGCTGAAGCCATCAAAAATGATGGAGGCACGGATCCGCATACCGGACTATTACAAAATGCTGATCCTTTTACGGGCTGGTATCAAGAATAAATTAAACCTTATTGCCCCGCAGGCAGTAAGCCATGTACATAAATAACAGCTCCGGACGACCGCTGCAAATGCTGTGCATAATAAAAAGAACAACGATCAATGAGTCAGGAACTGGTATTGGTGAATGAGCAGGATGAACAGACAGGTACAGGGGAAAAGATGAAAGTACACCGGGAAGGTTTGCTGCACCGGGCTTTCAGTGTTTTTGTCTTTAACCGCGACGGACAGATGATGCTTCAGCGAAGGAGTTTGTCGAAATACCACAGCGGAGGCCTGTGGACCAACGCCTGCTGCAGCCACCCCGCGCCGGGCGAGGATGTGGAGTCGGCGGCGGGCAAACGGCTGGTAGAAGAAATGGGCTTCAGCACATCGCTGCAGAAGGTATTTGACTTTGTGTACAAAGCCGGTTTCGGTAACGGAATGACCGAACATGAATTTGACCACGTGTTCGTTGGACAATACGACGGCCCGGTGGATTACAATCGGGAGGAGGTAATGGATTATTGCTACCAGTCGATGGATGAACTGAAGGAATCGATCCGGTTTAAACCGGAAGTATATACCGAATGGTTCAAGCTGGCGTTTCCCAGGATCGAAACATGGTGGCTGGAACATTTTAAAAATAAATAAAATGAACGTGCTTTTATATATTGCTGTACTGGTAGGCACCTTCCTGGCCATGGAAGGTATTACCTGGCTCACCCACAAATACGTGATGCATGGCTTCCTGTGGTACTTACATAAGGACCACCACCAGGTACAACCCGGCTTTTTTGAAAAGAATGATGCATTTTTTATCATTTTTGCACTGCCGAGTATGGCCCTGATTTTCTTTGGTACATATGATCATGTGTGGTGGATGCAGGCGCTCGGGTTTGGTATCATGG
>SDZZ01000633.1 GCA_004173255.1 Chitinophagaceae bacterium
CTGGACGGAAACCCATATGCACGAATGATGGTAGTTCGCATGAGTTCGGATAATGGTTCTATAAACGAAGGGAAAGGTGCATCCGAAGAGTCAGAAAGGAAAGTAGCTGCCAACCTGAAAGAGCTGGTCGCTTACTGGAAAAAAGCAAACGTACGGGTGGTGACCATGAGCTGGGGATTTTTTGTAAGCGACTATGAAGGGGACATCAAAGCCTTCCATCCTGAACTGTCCGAAGCTGAAGTGAAAGCACGCGCCCTGAAACTCTGGACTATGCGCAAAGACGCACTGTATAAGGCTTTCAGCCTTGCCCCTGAAATTCTTTTTATCGCATCCAATGGTAATAAAAATTCGGATTCCGATAACGACTTCCGTTATCCTGCTGCGCTCGACCTGCCCAATATGATTGGAGTGGGCTCAGTAGATGCCTCTGGCCAGCAAACCTCGTTCACAGCAACAGGTAGCAAAGTAAAAGTACATGCAAACGGCTTCCAGGTGGAAAGCTTTGCCCCGGGAGGATCGAAGTTCCTGATGTCGGGTACGTCAATGGCCACACCTTACATTGCGAACCTTGCAGTCAAGCTCCTGGTCGTTAAACCAACACTCACTGCCCTGCAGGTGAGGGATCTGATAATAAAAGGTGCTGACGTAAGTGCCGATGGTAAAGTAATTCTTGCCAATCCAAAAAAATCGTTTGAACTGCTGGCTGCGATGAAGTAAAGTAGTTATCGCAATAGTTTCCTTGCGGCCCAGGCACCAGTGCTCCATAGCGCCCATGCAACCAGCACAGGCTGGAAGAACAAGCGCGCCAGTCGCCGGCCATCGGTATCGAGGCCGAATCCATCTTTATGACCAAGGTACTGTGAGATGTTACCGGGGAATACGGCCACGAAAAATGCCGCAGCGATCCACCCGACTTTCACCCGGTGTTTGATCAGGAATACCAGAGACGCTCCGAGTCCGATTTCCACAATGCCCGATAACACCACCACCAGGTCTTTGCTCATCGGTAACCAGTCAGGCACCTGTGCCTGGAATTCCTGGCGGGCAAAACTCAGGTGGCCGATACCGGCTGTGATCAGGAACAGGCCAAGTGCAATCCTGGCAATGTTCTGCAGGGTGCTGACCGGCGGTTGTTGTGCTTCGTGAATATTTTCCATAACCGGAAAGTTGCAGGAACTATGCCACAGACCGGGTAAAAAAACATCCCGGTCATACAAGGCTGACCGGGATAAGGGATGAGATTCATTGCCTGCCGGATAGGAAGCAATCTTCCATCCGGCTTGGGTATCAACAAGAAATTATTTATTCGCAATACGGTACAACCTTCCCTGGTCGGTAACGGCGTACAGTGCCCCGTCTTTTCCCTGGGTGATATCGCGGAAGCGCTGCCCTTCTTCCGACAGCAGGCGTTCTTCCCCTGTTACCTTATTGTTTTCGATAACCAGGCGATCTATATGCGAACCGCTCAATGCCGACACGAACAGGTTATTTTTCCATTCGGGAACCAGGTCGCCCGTGTAGAAGGTGATACCACTTGGCGAGATCACCGGATCCCAGTAGTATACTGGTTGTTCCATGCCGTCCTTTTGCTGTATTGCAGCACCTATCTTACCTCCCTGGTACTCGATGCCATAAGTGATGGTTGGCCAGCCGTAATTTTTTCCAGGTTGTATGCGGTTCACTTCATCGCCTCCGCGTGGTCCGAATTCGCTGTCCCACAGGTCACCGGTAACCGGGTTCCATGCAAGACCCTGCACATTCCTGTGTCCATACGAATACAGTTCAGGAAGCGCATCTGCATTGCCGGCAAACGGATTACCTGCAGCAGGCTTACCATCGGTGGTAATCCTGACAATCTTGCCCAGTGCGGCTTTCAGGTCCTGTGCAAGGGGACGTGTTTCCAGGTCAGAACGTTCACCAGTACTCACCACCAGGTTTCCGGTTTTGTCGAACAGGATCCGCCCGCCATAGTGCAGGCTGCTGTTGTGTGCAGGTATGGCGCGATAGATAACGGTAGCACCTTCTATCTTTTTTTCATCGGCCGACAGCTTTCC
>SDZZ01000634.1 GCA_004173255.1 Chitinophagaceae bacterium
GAAGGAACGCCGGGAGAAAAGGAAGAAAACGGCCTGACGGACGTATCTTCGCGCCTCATCAAATTACTGTTGTAAAACAGCAACCTCTCATGAAAAAGAAATCGACCCAGTTCGACAAGTTCGTCAAGAAACCCAGCAACGCTGCCATCAAGGAGCAATTCAAGCAGGAAAAACGCAAATACAAGAAGGAAAAGCAGGAATTCTTCGATAAAAAGAAGGCAGAAGCCCGGGCCCTCGCCCCACGTAAAGGAACTTTCGGTAAATCCACCGAACCCGCCCCCACTCCCATCGTGCACGCGAAAAAGATTACCGAGGACCAGATGCCGCTGAACAAGTACGTGGCGCATTCCGGTGTTTCCGGCCGCCGCGAAGCTGCGGAACTGGTCAAACAGGGACTGGTAAAGGTGAACAACGTGGTTGTCACTGAGCCGGGGCACAAAGTAACCAGCAAGGATGAAGTGAAAGTGAATGGGAAAAAGGTGTTCCTCGCCAAAAACCTGGTGTATATCCTGATCAATAAACCCAAAGACTACATCACTACCACCGATGACCCGCAAAACCGTAAAACGGTGCTGGACCTCATTGGCCGCGCAACTACTGAACGGGTGTATCCGGTGGGCCGGCTCGACCGCAATACATCTGGTGTATTGCTGCTGACCAACGACGGCGAACTGGCACAAAAACTCACCCACCCCAGTAACCAGATCAAGAAGGTATACGCGGTTACCCTCAATAAACCACTCGAAAAAAACCATTTCGAACAGATCCTTAAAGGGGTCAAACTGGAAGATGGTATTGCACAGGTGGACGTGCTTGCGCACCCCGATATAAAAGATAAATCAGTCTGTGGTGTAGAGATCCACAGTGGCAAAAACCGCATTGTTCGGCGCATCTTCGAATCGCTCGGATATGATGTGAAAAACCTGGACCGGGTCATCTTCGCGGGACTGACCAAGAAAAATATCGAACGGGGGAAATTCCGTTTCCTGAGTGAAAAAGAAGTGCGGGACCTGAAACATTTTGGCAAAGGAAAATAAGGAAGCATGAACACGTTGTCAAAAATCACCGACTTTATCATCAGTGAAACCGATGAATATATAGCCCTGAATAAACCATCCGGGCTGCTTTCCATTCCTGACCGGGAATACGATGCGGGACATTGGTGGCGTTACAGCGAAGGTGTGAAAGAAGTGCTCAGCGAGGGTGCGGCCTATCTATATGCCCGTTTTCTCTTCTACCCGGAGTAAGCCGGAAGTTTTACCATATATGAAAACAGCGATTATCGGACTTGGTTATGTGGGGCTTCCCCTGTCTCTTCAATTTGCCCGCTCGGGGGTGGAGGTGCTTGGCTTGGATGTGGACGCCGCCAAGGTCGAAGCGATCCATGCGGGGCAAAGCTACATCCACCATATTTCGGGTGACGACATCGATGCGCTGGTAAAGGATGGAAAGTTTGCCGCTTCGACTAATTTCTCGCGGGTGGCCGAAGTGGACGCAGTCATCATCTGCGTTCCCACGCCGTTGAGCGTCAACCGCGAACCGGACATTTCCTATGTATTGAAATCCGGCGAGGAAATCGCTCCGCATTTGAAGAAGGGGACGGTAGTCATTCTCGAGTCCACGACCTATCCCGGCACCACGGATGAAGATTTGCGACGGGTGCTCGAAGAGGGCTCGGGAATGAAAGCCGGAGTGGATTTTCATCTCGCATTCTCCCCGGAGCGCGAGGATCCCGGCAACCCCCAAAGTGTGGTGGCGGATATACCCAAAGTCATCGGCGGCTTTTCTCCAGAATGTTTGGAAAAGGCCATGGCCGTGTATGGCCAGGCAATTCACAAGATGGTGCCGGTGAGTTCCTGCCGCGCGGCGGAGGCGACAAAGCTTTTGGAAAACATCTTCCGCAGCGTCAACATTGCCTTGGTAAACGAACTGAAGGTGGTGTATGCCGCGATGGGAATCGACGTATGGGAAGTCATCGAGGCTGCGAAAACCAAACCGTTCGGTTACATGCCTTTTTATCCGGGACCGGGACTCGGCGGTCACTGCATCC
>SDZZ01000635.1 GCA_004173255.1 Chitinophagaceae bacterium
GAGGATGACCTGTTATTGTACCTGGCAGGGGAGAGTACTGTTGAACAGGGACATTGCCTGGTCAGGTGTCCGGGAGAGAAGGGCGCCGCGGCTTCCGATAGTATGCAGTTTTTGGCGGATGCTGAAATTGGCAGTATTGCAAACGATTCGCGTTGCGCTTCGGTAACGCTTGTGCTTGAGGTAGACCAGTGTGGTACCGGATTCTGGCTCGATCCGGGTAAAACAGGCAATTGTGTGTTTGCCTCGGGCAGGTATGAGGAACGGAATGGATCGGGACAGCATATTGATAACCGCGAACGCGGCATATTCACCAAAGCAATGATTACATGTCTCCGTAAAAGCGGGCTGCGTATTACCAACCGCCAGTTGTTTGTGGATGTACTGTCGGAATACAGGCAACTTACTCAGTTGTTGTATAGCAACTCAGGAGTCGGCGATGAAATCAATCCGGATCTGTATTGCCATGAAGACAGTTATCAGCACTTTTTTTTAAGGGGCAGGAATTACATGGTGCAGCTGCAGGACGCGTTGCGTTCAGCCGGTTACCTTGACAAGGGGTCGACCGGTAAATGGGACCTGGAAACATCTGCGGCATTGAAGACGTTTTGTGAGGAAGCGGGAGTGCAGGGACTGCTCACCAAACAGCAGTACATTTCGTTACTGGAAGAGCTGTCGCGCCAGCAGGCAACACTGGCACCCCCCGTGTTCGTGGTTGTTTTTGCTGATGAACAGAACAGCCTGCTGCTGGATGCACGAAAGGAATCCGGTATACTCGATGCAGTTCGCCTGATACAACGAAAGGCGGTAGTGTCGCTTATGTGGCAGCCATCGCGCAAAGCCATCTCCGAATTTTTTATGGATCCTGTTAACCGCAACAGGATCCAGTTGCTGTATGTAGCGGGTTTATATGGAAACCAGGACCCTGCCGCGGGTGATGGACCGGTCACCCTGGCTGACCTCGCCGCTTTCCTTCCGTTCCAGCAAAACCTGAAATTGTTTTTTTCCAATACCAGGTTGTCTGGTGACCTGGCAGACTACGCCACCCGGATCGGTCTGCCGCTTGCCATTGCAAATATGGACGAAGTATATTATGCGGATGCAGCCGAACACGGTATGCGTGTGATGAATGGGATAGCCAGCAGTGCGGCGCCGGTGGAATGGCTCGAAACTGGCGGAGGAAATTTCAAAACGTTTTCGGCAACTAAATCCATTGACCTGTCACGACCGATCTGGGATTGGCAGGCCATGCCGGAAATGCAGAAAAAAGACAGTTCATCCCGCCGTATAGTTTCATTGCTGGTGGGCATTGATAAATACCGGAACGTGTCACCATTAAATGGCTGTGTGAATGGCGCCCGGAAAATGGGAGGGATGCTGAGCCTGCTGAACCAACACGAAAAATTTGATGTGGCTGGAGTAACAGAACTGGCCGATGAAGAAGCAACCAGGGAAAACATGCTGCAGCGTTTTAACCAGCTGTTCGAAGCAGCCAATCCTGGAGATGCCTGCCTGTTGTACTTTTCAGGCCATGCGGCCAACCAGTCCTTTACTGAAAACCGCCTGATGCCGGTCGATTATAATCCGTCCATCGCAGGTACGGATATTACGCAGGATTTATTTATCCAGAACCTGGAAAGGGCCAACCGGGAGAAGACCTGCCAGGTAATACTGGTGATTGATTCACATTCCGGCTACTATCGGTGGGTAGGTGAAGACGATATAATGATCGGGGCGGTGCGGCACAGCATACAGACCGAGCAGGCGTTTCCCGGTCATGAAACATCTTCGGCGTTTATCATTGCATTAACCGACATTATCAAATCCTGTAATGGATTGATCACCTACCGCCACCTGCAGGCGTGGCTACGGTTTAAAATAACGGAAGAGTTTAACCTGCCGGGAGAGTTGCCGGTGGTAATGGCGTCGGCTTCCAACTATGACCAGTATTTCCTGACGCGTGTTCGTCGCACAATCGACGACCTGCCCCTGGTAGCCTATAACAATAATCTTTCGCGCTGGCAGTTGATTGAAGAAGACTTCAAGAAGGTG
>SDZZ01000636.1 GCA_004173255.1 Chitinophagaceae bacterium
CAGCATTATCAATTATAAAACATTGGATGAATTTGAAAGCCTGAGCCAGAATCTGTACACCTGTGCGCAGTTTCTTTGGGAGAAAGACACACTGAAAGTGAAATTCCTGGACGGCAATGAAAATGTCAAAAACAGGGTTAAGCAAACCGCGAAACAGTGGGAACAGTATTGCAGTATTGTATTTGATTTCTCTGATGCACCACTACCTGACATTACCATATCATTCAGGTTTGGCGTTAACGAATCCTGTATTGGAAATACATCGCAGTATCAATCCCCCTCGATGAAACTGGCTACCCTTCGGGAATCGTCCCCGCAGCAACAGTTTGACAGGGTTGTATTACATGAATTTGGTCATGCCCTGGGTTTTTTCCATGAGCATCTGCATCCTGCTTTGGAAATTCCATGGAATGAAGAATACCTGTTCGAGTACTTTGGCAGAAGTCCGAATAACTGGTCACGCGAAAAAACCAGGAAAAACCTGCTCGAAAAACCCGCGTTCTCAAATTGTAGTGGTGCCCCGGACATCGAATCCATTATGATGTATGAAATCACAGGAAGGATGGTCAGCGATCCGGCATTTATTACAATTCCCCCAAACCGGTTGTCAGAATTGGACAAACGGAATATTGCCAGTTATTATCCAAAATAGTCTGAAATTATTTCAGCGAGTTCAGCACTGCAATTGGAGATTGATGAAGATGACGAGTTTTCGGTCGAACAGTTGATCTTTTCGCCGGACCAACCTCAGCCACGGAACGACTTGGTTCAACAGTTTCTTTGCCCTGTGCAGGATTTCGATTATTCATCAATATCAAGCACAAAGTGTGAGTAGCTGGAAAGCGGTTAAAATCCGGCCCTGCCGAAATCGGGGTGCAACGGGAATCCACCTCATTAAGTATTACTCCTTATTGACTTAGCCGAAAACAAGCTGTTCTTTTACACTTGCTTTTTATCCTCTAATCCATTTCCGAATGAAACCAACCCAACTCGCAGGACGAATTGTCCTTGCCCTCCTCTTGTCCTTCCCACTCAGCTTATTTGCCCAAGCACCTGAAATCAGCATCCATACCGGGATTCCCGTTACCAATACGTCTGGCCGCGGCGTGGCCTACGGCGGCGGGGTGTATATTACCATTATTGAAAAGTTCATCTACAAATCCACCGACGGTGAACAATGGACCAAGGTTAAAGACCCGGGTATCCCCGACAAGCAACTATATACCCCTGTGTTCGGTAATGGCCTTTTTGTGGTTGCAGGGGAAGCTGGCGTGCTGATCACATCCCCCGATGGGGAGCATTGGACCAGCCGCACATCCAATACCAGCAACCTCCTGATATGGTCAAGCTTCCTGAATGGCCAGTTTTTTATCTCCGGGATCTCAGGGACGCTCATACGCTCAGCCGATGGCATCACCTGGACGACCATTAACGTAAACGGTTCCCTTGGTCGCGACCTGATCAATGTGGTATACGGCAACGGCCTTTACGCCGTAGCAGCAAACACCGATGGCGGCGGCGTATTTTATTCCGCCACCGGTAACTCGGGATCATGGACCAAAGCAACCACCCCATATATCACCACCATCAATAGGCTGGTTTACCTGAAGAACCGGTTCTTCGTATTCTATTCCAATTACCAGGTGTCGTCCTCGGCAAACGGCACCACTTTCACCGAACAAACTTCATCCATGACCCAGACCATGCCCGAAGGCAACACCGTGGGTTGGGGTGCAGGCAACCAGATCTTCAGCGGCCTGTATGACGGCACCCGGTTTATCTTCTACGGTTCAGGACAGTATTACGCCGGCTACGGCACCGTATGGACATCCACTGACGGGCTCAACCTGAAACAGGAATTGAAAACGGCCTACATGGTACCTCACCACGCGGCCTACCTAAACGGAAAATATTTCCAGTCGGGTAACGAAGGCGTTGTTGTATCGGACGATGGAATCAACTACCGCCATCCCGCCGGCAACTTTTTAGGCATGGCATCTGATGGTTCCAGCTATGTGGCGGTTGGATGGATTGGTAATGTGGGT
>SDZZ01000637.1 GCA_004173255.1 Chitinophagaceae bacterium
TGGATGGGGACTGGTTCTGGTGGGGTAATACACACTGCACGGCAGCTGAGTTCAAAACACTCTGGCAGTTTACTGTAAGCTTTTTAAAGGACACGCTCAAAGTCCGGAATTTTATCTATGCTTTCAGTCCCGATTGCAGGTTTACCAGCGAGGCTGAATTCCTCGAACGATATCCGGGTGATGCATGGGTGGATATGATTGGCATGGACAATTACCACGATTTTGGCCGCGATGGCCGGTATGATCTCCCCGCAGCAGTTGCGAAGCTGCGGATCCTCGGGGATTATGCCCGTCGGTCCGGTAAGCTCGTGGCATTTACGGAAACCGGGCTGGAAGGAATTCCTGAGAAAGCGTGGTGGACGGAAACCCTTCTTACCACTATCCGCAAAGCGGGGATACCACTGGCATATGTGCTGGTATGGCGGAACGACAGCCGGAGTAAAACGCACTACTACGCCCCATATCCCGGACATGGCAGTGTTCCGGATTTTCTGCAGTTCTACGAAAATCCTTTTACCATTTTTGAAAAGGATCTTCCGCGGATGTATGCAAATCCGGCTGACATCAAAAAGGAATGAACTTCTTTTTTTTGAAAAGTAGGGTTGCGTCCTGGTTTCCTATATCTATTTGCGGAGGCAGCCATGGTCAATCAACATCACTGAGTTTGCCAGCAAAGTCCCTTTTTAGTAATTGGCCAGAACTGTTAAATTGACAATTAAAAATCCGATATTAGTTTCATGAAAGCACTTGCCATTCTCCTGATATCCCTTTCGCTCCAAACGCATGCGCAACATACCTTGTCTGTTAACGCCGCCAACCCCGGCGCCAGCATTTCGCCGGTTATGTGGGGTGTTTTCTTTGAAGACATCAACTTTGGGGCAGACGGCGGTGTGTATGCAGAAATGGTGAAAAACCGCTCGTTCGAGTTCTTCAAACCCCTTATGGGCTGGACAGTCAACCGGAAAAAAGTCGCAGAAGGCGACGTACTCGTCATCAACCGCCAACAGGAAAACAGCCGCAACCCGCGTTTCATACGCGTAGCCCTCAACCATACCGTCAAGGGTGATCTTGGTCTCACCAACGAAGGCTTCCGCGGCATGGGCATCAAGCAAAACCTGCGCTACGATTTCTCGGTCCGGTACAGGCAAACACAGCCAGGCAACAGGATTCACATCGAACTGACCGATAGTAATAAAATTGTAATCGGCGATACGGTATTGACGCTGACCGGGACCGGTGACAGCTGGCACAAAGCCAACACCAGCTTCTATGCGAAATCGACCCACCCTAAAGGCAGACTCAATATCTGGTTCGAAGGCAACGGGCAACTGGATCTCGATATGATCTCCCTGTTTCCCGGTGACACCTGGAAGAACCGGCCCGGTGGCATGCGTGCCGATATGGTCCAGCTGCTGGCCGACATGAAACCGGGCTTTATCCGTTTTCCCGGCGGTTGTATCGTTGAAGGGTTCGATCTCAGCCAGCGTTATCAATGGAAAAATACCGTTGGTCCCATTGAAGAACGCCAACTCATCATCAACAGGTGGAACGCTAATTTTGCACACCGCCCGGCACCCGATTATTTTCAAACGTTCGGGTTGGGGTTCTTTGAGTATTTCCAGCTGGCCGAAGACATCGGCGCCGAGCCGCTGCCCATCCTGAATTGCGGCATGGCCTGCCAGTTTAATTCGGCCGAAGTAGTGCCGCTGCCGGATCTCGATCCATACGTACAGGATGCGTTAGACCTGATCGAGTTTGCCAACGGAAGCGCAACCACCAGATGGGGTAAGGTGCGAGCCGACATGGGACATGCAGCGCCGTTCAACCTGAAGGTACTTGGTATAGGAAATGAAAATTGGGGGCCGCAGTATGTGGAAAGACTGAAAGTATTCCAACAGGCAATCAAAGCAAAATACCCTTCCGTTAAAATCGTGGGAAGCGCCGGCACCGATCCGGATGGTGAGCGTTTCGATTATCTTAACGGCGAACTGCGGGCGATGAAAACAGATTTTATAGATGAACATTATTACCGCAGCCCGGAAT
>SDZZ01000153.1 GCA_004173255.1 Chitinophagaceae bacterium
TCTACTACCGGGCGCTGGTGCGTTATCCCGTCAGCGGCTTTGGCCAGATGCAGCAATACTATTGTTTTTCCGGTGGCAAAGGGCGGAAAGTTTTTTACGAAGGAAGACAGCTTGATGTGATTTATGACCGGGTACGTCCACAAAGCTTTGTCCCCGCTGATCTTCCTCCTTCGAAGAACTCCTCGATTGTCACCCTCCTGTTTGCCTTGATCATACTGGCCACCTGTTATATAGTATCGGGGATAATACACGGCCGGACTTGAACCCGGAAAAATGGAATTAAAAAGGGCCAGCCCATTGCTGGGCGGCCCCTGGACACCTTAAAGCCGGATGAATGAAAACAGGCATCCGTGATGAATATAGCCGTTATTATCCCGCATTAATGGCCTGCAGGTCAAAAATCATGGTTTTCCACTAACGCGAACAGGGGATGCCTGGCTTCTGAATGCGGATACCATGACCCGGGGCACTTCAGTAGAAAAACTGTTCGGATATAATCTTCCCGTCTTTTACCTCATACAACATCACTTCATCTGCGCAGATCCTTCCGATACCATTGACAGTGATATCAAGCTCACGACCCACGGCAAAGAAGTTACCGGCAACCACGGGTTCAGTAGTGGATGCGCTATGTAACGCTTCCACACGGCTTACCCAGTCTTCCCCCTTTTTCCTGACTGCTGCTTTACCCGCAACGTTTGCAAGGTGTTTGGCTGCATCAGGCTCAATACTTTTTACATCACCGGAGAACAGTTCATCCTGTATGTTGAACCATTTTTCTTCTCTGGCCAGTTCATAAAACCTTGCTGCCACTTGTTTTGTTGTCATATAATTTTCATTGAATTATTTTTTAGCCTCCATTTCCGGTACCATGACGGCTGCATCGCCGGTTCCTTCAGTGATGAGTTTTTGCAGGCTTTGTTCCAGGAACTGCGTCCATCCCTTCCGGCAATCGTTATAACATTCTGATGCAGGGACCAATCCAATATGCGTAAACTCCAGTCTTGTTTTGCCGCCGGTTTCAGTTATCCCGAACACCTGAGTGGTACCATTCCATTCGGATTTATTCTGCAGGAAGTTCAGGCTGCTGTCTGTTACCAGCCACACCACGCGTTTGTCCGGCACCAGCTCTGTTAACCGGTGACGGGAATAATGCACATCGCCATAACGCACTTCAAATTCATCACCCACCCTCGCGGAACTGCCGCGAAAGTCTTCCAGCCACCATGCCTTCACATTGTTTACCGCGTTGAATACCTGTGAAGGTGTTTGATCCACTTCCATTACATAGTTGAAATTGTTTGTGTCCATAATTGTTGATTTAATGACTGATCGGATTGTCCGGTACAAACTTACCATCCCTATCCCCGCCGCAGGGGGTGTAAAAAGGACTTCTTCATGGGTTGATTTGGACATTGAATACCGCTACCTTTAACCAAAACCGGTATTATGAAACACATGACAATCCTGGTTCCTGAAGGTGAAAATAATCTTAGCAGCATTGCTGGCGCCTACAAGATATTTTCCCGGGCGAATGAATACCGGAAAAATTCGGGTCATCGCGAAGTGTTCCGCATTCAACTTGCCGGATTATCGCGGCAGCAGGATTTTTATGGCGGCCTGTTTACAGTAACCCCGCATACCAGCATTTCGGAAATCCAGAAAACTGACCTGGTCATTATTCCATCCCTCAACCACAATTACCAAAAAGCTTTGAAGGGAAATAAACCGATGGTCGACTGGCTCGGAAAAATGTACTCGGAAGGATCGGCCATTGGCAGTATCTGTACCGGTGCGTTCCTGCTGGCCTCGTCGGGTATTATCAATGGCCGCAGTTGCTCGACCCACTGGTCGGCCGCCGATGATTTCCGCAAACTTTTTCCGGAAGTACACCTGAAACCTGACCGGCTGATCACAGATGAGAACGGGATCTATACCAATGGTGGTGCATACTCATTCCTTAACCTGATGATCTACCTGGTTGAAAAATACTACGACCGGCAAACAGCTATTTACTGTGCCAAGGTTTTCCAGATCGATATTGACCGGCAGACCCAATCGCCCTTTATGATCTTTTCCGGTCAGAAAGCGCACAATGATGAAATGGTAAAAGAAGCACAGGAATATATCGAGAGCAAACCCGATGAAAAGATTTCGATGGAAGCGCTGTCTTCTCGCTTTGCCATTGGCCGGCGCAATTTTGACCGGAGGTTTATCAGGGCCACCGGCAATACGCCGCTGGAATACGCGCAACGTGTGCGGATTGAATCGGCCAAAAAAATGCTGGAAAACTCGAGGAAGAACATCAGCGAAATCATGTATGAGGTCGGGTATTCCGATGTGAAGGCATTCAGGGAAGTGTTCCGGAAAATTGCCGGCATGTCGCCACTGGAATACCGCAACCGGTATAACAAAGATGCCATGGTCATGAACGGCGCGTAAAGCGTTCACCGGTGATACAGCACGTGTAACAAAACCGTACATCTTCCGAGGAAGGCCGGTCTAAAGCAGTGGTAACCAAAGTGGTTTATTCAGGCATCAATTTTGGCACCTGGATGCACACCTCAATTACCACAGTACCAGTTACCATGCTGAAAAGTTACCTCACCATTGCCCTGCGCAGCTTCCGTAAAAACCGGCTGATCTCTTTCATTAATATATTCGGGCTCGGACTGAGCATGACCATTGGTATGATGGTTATGATCCGCTTGCAGGATCAGTTGTCTTATGATAACTTTCATCCGGCTCCGTCCAGAACCTTCCGGGTACTGACTGACTTCCATAAAAATACAGGAGAGGACTGGAAAATGGCGAGCACGTCACTTCCGCTGGAGCCGAAGATCCGGGCCGACTTCAACGGCATTGAGCACAGCGTTTCCATTTACCCGGCATTTAATGGAAGGGCCACTTCCGATGGAAAGGAACTATATCTCAACGGTGCATTTACAGAACCTTCGTTCTTTGATGTATTTGGCTTTTCCCTTACCCTCGGTAATGCCGCTACTGCATTGGCCGAGCCAAACAGCGTAGTGATCAGCAGCGAAACCGCGCATAAGTATTTTGGTAACAGTAACCCGGTCGGAAAAATATTTTCGATGGAACATGGCGGTGACTTTATCATTACGGGCGTGCTGGACCAGCCCCGCTCGAAGTCACACATAATGTTTGACGCACTGGCTTCCATGTCCAGCGTCAGAAAAATGGAAGCAGACAAAACACTGGGGGAAAAGTCGGCCGACTGGTACTCCTTTAATACAGCTTATACTTATGTAACGATGAAACCCGGTTTTACAGCCACTACACTCCAGTCGCAGTTGCAGCAACTGGCCGCCGGGTTGAATAAAACCAATACACAGGGACAGACTTCTTTTATCGTGCAGTCCATCGGCGACATCACGCCAGGGACCGATTACCTGTACAACGAAATTGGCAACGGGGGTTCGTGGGGTAAATTTTATGCCGAGATGGGAATGGCGCTGATCATATTACTGTCGGCCTGTTTTAATTATACCAACCTGAGTATTGCCCGGGCATTGACCCGCGCAAAAGAGGTGGGAGTTCGTAAGGTCACCGGTGCAACCCGCGCCCAGATCTTTACCCAATACCTCACCGAATCGCTGTTGCTTTCTGTTTTCGCACTTTGTTTTGCCTGGATTGTACTATCCTTCATCATCCGGTTTGCACCATTTAATGATGGTTATGAATTTATCCCGTCGTCTTTCCGGTACAACCTTCCGCTGGTACTCTGGTCCCTCGCATTCGCCCTGTTTACCGGACTGATGGCCGGGCTTTCGCCGGCATGGATCATTTCCTCATTTAAACCGCTGCGGGTACTGAAAAATCTCAGCACAGCAAAGCTGATGGGCAAGGTCAATATCAGGAAAGCGTTGATTGTATTCCAGTACAGCCTGTCACTGGTAATCATCATATTCCTGCTGGCCTTTTACAAGCAATTTTCGTACATGTCTTCCGCTGACCCTGGTTTCCGGCGCGACAATGTATTGGTAGTCCCCTTGAACGGGATCAATGAAGCGGTGGCTGTGCAGCAGCTCGCCGGTCTTCCCGGCGTAAAGTCAACCGGGGCTATGTCGGCCACATTCACCCGCCAGTTCAGCGGGATGTCGTCGCCACTGTGGACCAATAATAAGGCCGATGCCCGGCCGGTCAATTACTATTACGCAGATGTCTCATTTATCCGAAACATGGACCTGCATTTTGTGGCAGGTAACGCTTTCCCTTCTGCAACAGAGGCTGAACAATACATATTGCTCAACCAGCAGGCAGCCCATTTGCTTGGATTCAGCAAATACCAGGATGCAGTTGGTCAATCCATCTGGGTAAATGATTCCATGCGACTGATGGTTACAGGGATCCTGAAAGATTTTTCGTACGAAAACTCTGCTAACCCGGTACGTCCACTCGCCATACGCATAAGGCCGGGAACCTACAGTTACCTTTTTATAAATGCGGAAACGACCGACCGGGATAAGCTGGCGGCCAGGGTAAATGCGGCTTTAAAGCCCCTGGCTCCTGGCCGGGACTTTAATTCTTCATGGCTGGATGATGAACTGGCCGCGAGGAATTCACAGGTTGCAACCATATCATTACTCGGGTATCTTGCCTTTATGGCAATTGCTATTGCCTCGCTTGGTTTACTCGGGCTTGTGCTGTATACTGTTGAAGTAAAAAGGAAAGAAATCAGCATCCGGAAGATTATCGGCGCCAATGAAAAACAACTGGTCAACCTGCTTTCAAAGGGTTTTATAAAACTGCTGTTCATTGCAGGTTTTATTGCCATACCGATTGGATACACCCTCTCCTACATCTTCCTGCGCAACTTCGCTACCAGGACCGGTTTTGGATTTTCGTGGCCAATGCTTTGTTTCCTGTTCCTGCTCGTGATCGGATTGTTCACCATTATGTCTCAGACCTGGCGCGCGGCAAAGGCCAATCCGTCGAGGGATCTGCGAACGGAATAGTTTCCGGTCGAACTGTCGTCCGAGCCGGGGAGAACAAGCTGCGGTTATCCCGGACGGTTAATAGAACGCCGGATCAGGCAATCCGCCGTAATCAGCCTTGTCTGTTTTTTAGACAAACGTTTGCGTAAAGCAAACATCCTGTTTTCATGCAACTTTATAACAAGCTCACCATGATGTTCGCTAAAATCCCAAAAAAACCGACCGGCCCATGATCCATAAAATTTTCCTGTACGGCTGCTGCCTCATACCATGGCTGTTGCAGGGTGTAGTCGCACCTTCCGCTGTAAAGAATATCACCTACAAAGAGAGCAATGAAGATTTCCCCAATCCCGAACGGGGCTTCTATCATTATTCGGAGGTGCGTGCTTCCGCTTTCAAATTACTGGAGCTGGACAACCTGAAAGGGCTTCGGTCGCTTCAATCGGTGCAGTCAGCCAATTACCAGGTGGTCAGCACACTCGTGTTCCGTTATTATATCCTGGATGATGCGAGGGACAAACCGCTGAGTACCGCGTTCCTTGACAATCTTGCCCGGGAGTTTGCAGTGGTCCGGAACTCCGGCGTAAAACTGATCCCCCGTTTCGTTTATACCACAAAGCAGACCGCAGGCAGTTGCCCGGAGGGGTTCATCTGCCCGCCATATGGGGATGCCCCGAAAAATATTGTACTCACGCATATAAGCCAGCTGAAACCATTGCTGAAGGCAAACGCAGATGTGATTGCCTGCATCCAGTCGGGGTTTATTGGTGTTTGGGGTGAACAATACTACAGTGACTTTTTTGGTGATGCTTCGTCCAACGGCAAACAGGGTGAAAAGCTGAAGGACAGCAACTGGAAAGACCGGCTTGAAATACTGAAAGCATTGCTGGATGCGGTTCCGGCAGACAGGATGATCCAGGTGCGTTATCCGCAGATGAAGCAACGCCTGCTGGGTGGTGTCAATGCGCCTGTGACAACCCCGGCGCTTACCGGCGTGACCGCGTTTACGGAAAAGGATATGGCCAGGCTTGGCTACCACAATGATTGTTTCATGGCAAGTGCAAATGATTTCGGCACATATGAAGACTACGGTAACGACTCATCACCGCGGGTGGGCGATTCCATGGTGCTGAAAACCCTCAAGGATTATGTGAGGGCCGACAGCCGGTTTGTAGTGGTGGGCGGCGAAACCTGCACGGATGATTATAGCCCCGCCAGTGACTGCGAACCTGCCGGCCGCATCCAGGCCGAGTTGTCAGCAGTCCATTACAGCTTTATCAATGCCCATTACAATAATAAAGTGAACAATGACTGGCAGGACGGCGGATGCATGGACGCCATCAAAAGGAATCTCGGTTACCGTTTTGTGCTGCTCGATGCTTCAATACCTGACGCGGCGGTACGCGGATCAAAGCTTGAACTGAACCTCCACCTCCGCAATAACGGGTATGCATCGCCTTATAATAAGCGCCCGGCACAACTGCTGCTAAGGAATACAAAGGATGGATCGGTGAGGACGATCGTGCTGAAGACAGATGTCCGTCGCTGGCTGACGGGTGAAATACTGGTGAAAGAAAACATCGTTATTCCCCGCGACCTTGCAGCCGGTGAGTATGAATTATTACTCAACCTTCCCGATGCCTATGCGAGCCTGGCGGGCAAACCGGAATATAGCATCCGACTGGCCAACGAGGATATCTGGGAAAATGCTACCGGCTACAATAAACTGAACCATACCATAAAAGTTAATTGAGAATGAAGAACCATGTTGTGATGATTTGTGCGCGCCCGTTGTTGGTGTTCTCTATGTTGCTCAGTTTTGTTCTCCACTCCAGTGCACAAACTTCCATTGTATTGAAGCCAGGGGAAAAATGGTTTGGCGCAGCCGTCAATGAGGCCCACTTTATGCCATTTACAGAAGGCTACAGCCTGGACCTGAACGCTGACCTTCGCGGTAACCAGGCCGCGCCGTTGCTGGTTTCCACTGCAGGACGTTTTATCTGGAGTGATGAACCATTCCGGTTCAGTGTCGGGAAAGATATACTGGTGGTGAGTGGTAACAAGGCAGCGCTTGTAATAGATTCATCCTCCACTACCCTGCCGGGCGCATTCAGGAATGCAGCGGCCAGGTTTTTTCCATCGAAAAATATACTGCCTGATACCTTGCTTTTCAGCAGGCCCCAATATAATACCTGGATCGAACTGGTGTATAACCAGAACCAGCACGATATTATGGCTTATGCAAAGGCGATTATCGATAACGGTTTTCCTGCCGGGGTGTTGATGATCGATGACAACTGGGCGGATTACTATGGCCGTTTTGATTTCCGGGGCGATCGTTTCAGCAATGCAACCGCGCTGGTCGATAGCCTGCACAGGATGGGATTCAAAGTGATGCTTTGGGTAAGCCCGTTTGTTTCTCCCGATACCGAAGTATTCCGTGAACTGCTTGCAAAAAAATTGCTGTTGATGAGTAACGGGGGTGATAGCAGTATCACCCTTGCCAAAGCAGATAAACCGGCTATTATTTCCTGGTGGAATGGGTACAGCTCGGTACTGGATTTTACCAATCCGGCCGCGCGCGATTGGTTCACCGGCCGCCTCCAGCATATGGTTAGTACGTATCATCTCGACGGTTTCAAGTTCGACGCGGGTGATGCGGAATTTTATCCGCCCGATGCACTGTCATATCTAAAAGTATCACCCAACGAACACAGCCGTTTATGGGGGGAAATCGGGTTAAAATTTCCGCTCAATGAATATCGTGCTATGTGGAAGATGGGCGGGGAACCGCTGGTGGAGCGGCTTCGCGATAAACAACATAGCTGGACTGACCTGCAGAAACTGATCCCGCACGCCACCACCGCAGGTTTGCTGGGTTACCAGTTTACCTGTCCGGACATGATAGGTGGTGGTGAGTTTGGTTCGTTCAGGGACCTGAAGATCCTGGATGAAGAACTTATTGTCCGTTCCGCCCAGTGTTCGGCCCTGATGCCAATGATGCAGTTTTCCGTAGCCCCGTGGCGGGTGTTAAGCAAGGAACACCTTGCCATTGTGAAATCGGCAGTGGAACTGAGAAAGAAATATACCGCCTATATCCTCGCACTCGCAAGGGAAAGCGCACGTACCGGCGAACCGATGGTCCGCAGCCTCGAGTATGTTTTTCCCAACCAGGGACTGGTGGCGGTGACTGATGAGTTTATGCTGGGTACTAAATACCTGGTGGCTCCGGTGTTGAGCAAGGATGGGAAAAAAACCATCTTGCTTCCAAAGGGCAAATGGAAGGATGACGAAGGGAAAATATGGAAAGGGCCGAAGGAAATGACAATGGTTGTTCCCCTCGGCCGTTTGCCTGTGTTTGAGTTGATGCCGCGGTAATCCTGATGCAGGACGGTATCAGGACAGGGCCAGCAACTTTGCTTTCTGACGGGAATATTCGTCTTCGGTAAGGATGCCTTTCTGTTTAAGATCAAATAATTTTTCCAGCTGCTCCATCGGGTTTGCTGCAGCAGTATTGACAGCCGTTGCGGCAGCAGCGGTAACAGTAGGTGCCGCGCCGAGATCCGAAATAATTCCCTGGATTTTTTCGGAGAACCTTTTTGCCTGCTCTTTATTACAGTCTTCCATCAATGCCTCGTTACCTGAGGTGATCACTGCCAGCGAGGCAAACATCACCCCTTTCCGGAAAGAAACGGAGGAAATTTTAGAGACGGGAATCTCTTCACTCGTTACAGTTCCGATGATACTTTTACGATAAAATAGAACACGTTTATCGGTCAGGATTGCCAGGCCATAGCCACCGATATCACGGTTGTGGATTTTTTTGAGGTTGCCTTCAAGCACTCCCAATAATTTTTCGTTGGGCGATAATAAGCTGGGAAGTTGTTTGACCTCGGCCTTGGTCATGTTCGGCTTAAACCCGATTTCATTGAGGAATACGTCGATCGTTTCTTTGGTGTACATAGAATTAGATTTTTAAATACCAAAGAAAATATTTTAATCTTTAACGTGCAAGTAACCCAAGAGTCAAAATCAACCCTTACGGCAAACCGTAATTGTTTGATTCATGCATCGGTGAGCCATCTTTTTGATTCTCCCACTAGCTTAGGACAGCTAAAGCCGAACTGCTGCCGGGATACTGGTTGAGCACCATTTGTCAAGGTTGATGATGGTGACGCAGACGGGTATGATGCCCTTACTGATATATTCACTTCAATTTGTTGAATCCGGAACTCTCTTCATAATTCCTGGTGATATCCAACACAGAAGAAGTATCCCGCATAACTTTTAAATCAGAACGGGAGAATGAATAAACTTCAGCTTTCCTGAAAAAATCATCCGGGCTGAAGTCCTGCGATTGATCAAGATATACAAGATCACCCGGGAAGAAATAGACGCTGTCGGCGGTTACACGATTTACGCGGAGAAAATGCACGAATCCCATTGCATGGGTCGATTC
>SDZZ01000638.1 GCA_004173255.1 Chitinophagaceae bacterium
CTACTACCTGGACTAAAGTGTCGGGTCCTACCACATTTACTTTCAATGCACTCAATATCCTGAACCCGATTATTACCTTGCTGGTACAGGGTTCTTATACATTCCGGGTAACGGTTACCGATAATAAAGGGGCCACAGCATCTGATGATGTGAATATCAGTGTGTCACTTGGTATTCCACCGCCGCCGCCACCGCCACCACCACCGGTGATCATTACTGCAAATGCCGGTACAGACCAGACGATCCAGCTTCCGGTAAACACCGTGCAGCTGCGCGCTTCTGCATCAGCACCGGGCAGAACAATTGTATCTACCCTTTGGTCAAAGGTATCGGGACCAGACAGCTACCGGTTCAGCAGTGCTTCGGCAGGATCGCCAACCGTCAGCAGCCTCGTTGCCGCAACCTATACTTTCCGTGTTACGGTGAAGGATAACCTGGGCAACAGCGCCTACGATGATGTCAATGTGATTGTAAAAAGTGGTGTGGTTCTTTCCAGTCCGAAAGTAGTGAAAGTAAATATCTACGGAGGTTCCAAACCTTATGGCAATGCGCAGTGGAACGACTGGAACGTAGGTTCAGCTGCTGCAAATAACGTAAACAGCGCCAATTTCAAATATTCCGATGGATCTGTTTCAACGGTAAAAGCCAGCTTGTCCCAGAGTATCGGTGTAGCTGATAATATGACCAGCTTTAATAATGGTATGGCGCCAAGCGAAGTGCTTAAATTTACCAGTTATGCTACCAGCAACAGGTCGATGACCCTCACCGGTCTCACCGCCGGCCGCATCTATACGCTGGAAGTTTATTCCAGCCGCAAGAACAGCGGAAACAGCACCATCTTTGCTATCGGGTCAACGAGGATCACGGTCAACAGTTCGAACAACAGCTCCTCCAAGGCGGTGTTCCAGAACCTGACAGCTGATGTGAATGGCAGACTCGTAATGAATATGGAAGCTGTCAGTCTCTATTCATATATTAACGGATTTACGCTGATCGAGAATGGCGCGGCGGGCACAACTGCACGTGGCGAAAGCCTGCCGGAAGTAGCGGAAACAATCGCTGCCGAAGAGACCGGTGCCGAAACGGAACTGTATCCAAACCCGGTACAAAACCAGGTGGTGCTCAAGATCCGGAACAAGACCGAAGGCAAAATGAAAGTACAGGTGTACAATATGGCTGGTGCAGTGATCAAGGAATTCAATTACACCAAGACACCATCAGTCAGCCAGACTTACATCCCGATGGCAGATCTCCAGAAAGGCCAGTACGTTCTCAGGGTACAGGTGGGTGACTGGACAAAATCATTCAAGTTCATCAAACTTTAAAAGAAACGTTTTTGATACAAGTCCGGCAGGTAAACTGCCGGACTTTTTTTATGACTGAATGCAGGGCGAATCAACTTTGGGTGCCATATGCAAAAGGGGAACGGCTCAGGGTGTGCAGGGGTAACTGATTCCAGCCGCAGATATCTGCCGGCTGGTAAACAGGCAACAGCAATCATTAAGGCATCACACCATAGCCGTTCGGTGCAGCTACTTACTCCTCGCAACAATAGCGGGAAAGTGGAACGAGCACTACAATCGCGCCCGACATGTTTGTTGAGTGCATTAAAAAGACGGGCCAAAGGTTGCGATGAAGGCAAAATCCGGAAGTCATTTTTCAGGCGCACGACCGTGAATACGCGTGGGGGAGTGGTTCAAAACATCCTGCGTCATTTTGCTTCGTCAATGCCCGCCGATAAACCAGGTAAAGGGTTGCAATGCCGGCACCATCACGCGGTCATGGTACGTGAGTGCTGGCGGCGAAGATGCCTGGCAAGGCTGACAACAAGAAATCCTGAAAGTACGCCGGTAAAATTCATCACGAGGTCGTGCGGGGAAAATGACCGGTCAGGAATAAAGTACTGGGCTATTTCCAGTATCACCGAAAGTGCGAGCAGGGAAGTGGCAACTTTCCAGGCGGCAATATGGTTAAAAATCCAGCAGGTAAAAATGGTCAGTCCAAGGTACCACGAAGAATGCTGGAGGAGGTCTATATAATAA
>SDZZ01000639.1 GCA_004173255.1 Chitinophagaceae bacterium
GCTGGCCGCAATTGTATTGATCGCTGCCTGTTTTATGGACTGGATAATAGTGGAATCGAGGGGCATCGTCATTTCCGGTGTGGATGCCGGCGGCACCAACATTGGCAAGCCGGGCTATATGCACCTGGTGTTTACCGCATTCTTCCTGGTATTGACCTTTACTCCAAAACTATGGGCCAAACGGTGGAACCTTGCCGTGGTGGCACTCAATATAGGATGGGCGCTCCGAAACTACTTCCTCATTACTGTTTGTCGTGGAGGTGAATGCCCCACCAAACTTACCGGGATTTACCTGGTGATGATCTGTTCATTGCTCATGCTGGCCGGATCATTTTTTCCTGATATCAAATTAGAAGACAAACCGGCCGGTCCGGACCCGAAACCCTATTGACATCCGGACAGCACATTACCGGCCGGTTGCAACCAGCTTCCCATTCTCCAGGCGAAGGTGATGATCCACCCCCGATGGTATATCGGCCACATAGTGACTGATATAAATCAGGGTAGTATTGGTGGCTGTGCAAAAAGTGCCGATCATATTTTTTATAACGAGCGACTGTTCATCATCCAGTCCCTGGCATGGCTCATCAAGAATGAGCAGTGGTGGCCGTTTCACCAGCGCCCGTGCGAGAAGGATGAGTCGCTGCTGCCCGAGCGAAAGCTGGAACAGGCGTTTGGTGCTGGTTCCAGCCATTCCCATGGCCGTTAGTATGGCATCTGTCGCCGCTCGCTGGCTGTCGCTCAGCTGGCGGAATAAACCGATGGTGTCAAACAAACCCGACGCCACCACGTCAAAAGCAGTATCCGACCGCTCAAAAGAAAGATGAAGTTCGGGTGACACATAACCGATGCGTTGTTTGATTTCCCAGATCGTTTCACCGGTTCCCCTGCGCCGGCCAAACAGCCAGATGCGGTTGGCATACGCCTGCGGGTTGTCGCCGGTGATCAGGCTCAGCAGGGTAGACTTACCCGCCCCGTTCGGTCCGCTCACACTCCATTGCTGCCCTTTGCGCACTTCCCAGTTTATACCCTGCAGTATGTCGCGGGAACCATACTTTACAGTTACATCCTCCATCAGCACCAATTGGTCGGGCAGGTCATGGTCAACCGGAACGGCCCAGGCCTGGTCAAAAACCACCCGGCTTTGCACCGGCGGAGCTTCATAACCGGTACGGGTACCCCTGTACACAACGGCTCCCTGATCGAGCACCAGCAGGTGTGAAACAGCTTGCGGCAGTTCACTGAAGCGGCCCACAATAATAACCAACACCCCGGTGGCACCGATGGTAGCAATGAGTTGGTCGAGGGTTTGCCGGCCGTCAGCATCCAGCCCGGTAAAAGGACTGTCCAGGATCATCACGGCCGGCCCCGATGCCAGTGCCACAGCCAGCTGCAACCGTTTGTTTTCCCCGTTCGACAACTGGATCAGCGGCTTATCGAGCATATCGGCCAGGCCCCATTGCCTGGCAAGCGAATCGCGCACCGTGTCCGGGCCGGCATTCCCCAGGTATTGTGCAACTGTGAGGCTGTCTTCCGAATCGAACGAGTTGTATCGCTGCTGGTAATAAAAGCTATCCGTATTGGAAAGAGTGCGGAACTGGTGCTGCTGCTCTATAAACGCAATGCCGGGATGCTCGCCGAAGGAATCGGGCAGGTTGTAGGAAATGCGTCCCTGTACAAACTGTTGTCCGGCCAGCGAGCGGGCAAGGGCCGATTTACCACTGCCCGAATTACCGGTGATTGCCCAGGTTTCGCCCTGGTTAACGGTGAAGCTGATCTGGTCCAGTACCGTTTTACCGCCCAGCCGCTGGGTAACACCCATTACCTCGAGTACTGCCTGCCCGGTTTTATCTAAATCATTCATTATTAATCGTATTCGGCCGCAAAAATACGAAGCAGATGGCTCGGAAAACCTGCGTTCTTTTTTCCACAATCGTGAATAACTATGAATCCGGCCAGAGGATGGCGATTTGGTATATTTGCCAACCCTGTCCTGCAGACCGGTGGGCAGGGCTTTCAATCACAACCCATTATCCATGGC
>SDZZ01000154.1 GCA_004173255.1 Chitinophagaceae bacterium
ACTGACTACGATACTTATTTCAGAACCTACTGGATGGGCCGTCTGGGTTCAGAGGAGGCATATGAAAAAGCATTGCAGGACGGCGTACTCGATACCCGGTCAGTTGCAGGCGGACTGGTAGCAGCCATCTCCGGCGGTACCTTCTCCGGTGGTGCAGTGGCAGGTGCTGCCGCAGCAATCAATGGATACAAAAAAGGCGGGGACTACGAAGTGGTCCTTTACCAGAAAGTATCGATCGGCTCCGGTATCGGTGCAACCAATCCATGGTTACAGGAACTGCCCGATCCGATCACCAAGGCAACCTGGGACAACTACGCGCTGATCTCCATGAGCATGGCCAGGACCCTGCTGGGCATCGATCTCGCCAACAAGGACAACGAAAAGCAAAACAACGATTACGAATACTATCCTTCCAAACCGGTTATCAAGGTAACCGTTGGAAACAAGTGGGTAGAGCTGCCGATCCTGGTGATCCCGGGAATGAATGCCAACACCATTGCCATTGCAGTGGGTTACGGCCGGTCGGAAGGCCTGGGCAAAACTGCTGCAGGCGTGGGTGTGAACGTTTATCCTTTTACCGGGTTCAACGGATCTACCTTCCTCTATAGTGCTGATGCAAAAATTGAAGATGCAAAACGCAGCCTCAAGATTGCACAGACCCAGATCCACAACTCGTACGAAGGTCGTGTGGAAGTGGTGCGTGAAACAACCCTCGCCACGTTCAAGAAGAACCCGAACGAGATTGTCGACTACCGCCAGGAACTGCTTGACAAATATGCGAGCTCGACCAACGACTTCCGCAGGGAAGCAACACTTTATGGAGTACATGAATCCCCCGGACTGAAATGGGGTATGGCTATCGATATGAACGCCTGTTATGGTTGCGGTGCCTGCGTGGTAGCCTGCCATACAGAAAACAACGTTCCGGTTGTTGGTAAAAGTGAGGTACTCCGTTACCACGATATGCACTGGCTGCGGATTGACCGTTATTTCGTCAGCGACGAAAAGAACCCCGATGACCTGAAGGGTGTGGTGTTCCAGCCGATGATGTGCCAGCACTGTGACAACGCTCCATGTGAGAACGTTTGCCCGGTAGCCGCAACCAACCACAGCAGTGAAGGTATTAACCAGATGGCCTATAACCGTTGTATCGGTACAAGGTATTGTGCGAATAACTGTCCGTTCAAAGTACGTCGTTTCAACTGGTCCGACTACACCAATGCAGACAGCTTCCCGGACAACCAGGACCAGCAGACCGTAGGTAAACTGGATCCGGTGGTTCACCAGATGAATGATGAACTGACCAGGATGGTGCTGAACCCTGATGTAACCGTAAGGTCAAGGGGTGTCATGGAAAAATGTACTTTCTGTATCCAGCGCACCCAGGCAGCTAAACTGCAGGCGAAAAAAGAGAACAGGATGCTGGTGGATGGCGATGCGAAGACTGCCTGCCAGCAGGCTTGCGCAGGTGATGCGATCGTATTCGGTAACATCAACGACAATGCCAGCCAGATCAGCCAGGTGCGTGACACCAACAGGCAGCGCAGTTTCTATGCACTGGAACAATTACACGTATTGCCGAATGTGACTTACCTGGCGAAGGTCAGGAACACGGATGAGATCATTGTGAAGGACGACCATCATGAAGGCGAGGCTGAACTCCAGGGTTCGGTACCAGCCAAGAATGAAGCCGAGCCGCATCATTAAATAATAAACGGTGCGCCAGCAATGGCGCACCTTACAGATCTTTTATAAAGAAAGGAATTTGGAGTTGGGCTTAGGGGGAAGTAGCGGCATAGCCGGATAACCAGCCCTGGAGCCGGTTTGGAGCGAAGGCCCGGCGAATGCAGGCAGCCCTGAACTGAACAACAACAAAAAAATTAAATAGTTCAGCGAATGCAGGTCACTAACCACAAAAGGAGAAGGCTCAGTTGGAAACAACTCTGCGTAATGGTCCTGACAGGGTTGGCAATTGCCTTTGTACTGGCTGGCGGACTGAAAAAAGATAACCAGCAATGGAATCTCAATAAGACGATTGGCTGGGGCAGATAATAAAGGGAAACGGTAAAAGATAAATAAAGAAAAAGGCCGGACCGTCGCGGAGGCGGTTTAGCTAAAAGCTCAAAATATGTCATTACTCAGATACGAATCACAGGTCAGACCGCCCATTGTAGATGGCAGCAAAGACTACCACCAGATTACGGAAGACATCTGTCGCCCGGTGGAAGCGAAGCCGTCCAAACTCTGGTGGACGGGTTTTCTTATTTCCGTTGCGCTGCTCATCTTCGGTATCGTGTCCGTAACCATGGAAGTAATTTATGGTACGGGCCAGTGGAACCTGAATAAAACGATCGGCTGGGGATGGGATATCACCAACTTCGTATGGTGGGTAGGTATCGGTCACGCGGGTACGCTGATCTCCGCCATCCTCCTGTTGTTCAGGCAGGGCTGGAGAACGGGTGTAAACCGTGCAGCTGAAGCGATGACCATTTTTGCCGTAATGTGCGCGGGCCAGTTCCCGATCTGGCACATGGGTCGTGTGTGGAACGCCTTCTTCGTATTGCCTTATCCGAATACACGTGGTCCGCTTTGGGTGAACTTCAACTCACCACTTCTCTGGGACGTATTTGCGATCTCAACATACTTTACCGTATCACTTCTTTTCTGGTATTCTGGCCTGCTGCCCGATCTCGCAACACTGCGCGACCGTGCAAAACTGAAATGGAGGAAAATGTTTTACGGCCTGGCTTCTTTTGGATGGACTGGCTCGACCAAACACTGGCAGCGTCATGAAGCCCTTTCCCTTGTACTCGCGGGTCTCAGTACACCACTTGTACTTTCTGTACACACTATCGTATCATTTGACTTCGCCACCTCCATTGTTCCGGGATGGCATACCACCATCTTCCCTCCTTACTTCGTGGCGGGTGCGGTATTCTCCGGGTTTGCAATGGTGCAGACACTTCTCCTGATTACCAGGAAGGTGCTGGCACTGGAAGACTATATCACTATCGAGCACATTGAGGTAATGAACAAGGTTATCGTACTCACCGGTTCTATTGTGGGTATCGCTTACCTGACCGAGCTGTTCATGGCTTGGTACAGCCACGTTGACTTTGAATGGTTCGCATTCCTCGAAAACCGCGTGAACCTGAACAGCCCGTACGGATGGAGCTACTGGATCATGATGGGATGTAACGTGTTATCGCCACAGGTGTTCTGGTCAAAGAAATTACGCCGCAACCTGCTGCTGACCTTCTTTATGAGTATCCTGGTGAACGTCGGTATGTGGTTTGAGCGCTTTGTGATCATCGTTACTTCGGTTTACCGCGATTACCTGCCCAGCTCCTGGAGTACTTACTATACCCCAACCATCTGGGAAATCGGGTTCTACATGGGTACGTTCGGATTGTTCTTTACCTGTTACTTCCTGTTCTCTAAATTTTTCCCGGTTATCGCTATTGCCGAGATCAAACATATCCTGAAAAAGAACGGAGGCAATTATAAAGCACAGATGCAGGAAGAGGAAAATGATTCGGTGGAAGAATTCGGACGCAAACATTTGGGTGACCATCACTAAGAACAGTATTTGGATTTAGCCAGCAAGCGCTGATTGAATTGAACTTTTGAATTATACATTATGTCGGTTAAAAAATTTGTGGTTGGGAATTTTGATGATGAGGCGGTTTTGTTTCCCGCGGTGAAGAAAGTTCGCCGTGCCGGTTATAAGATCCACGACGTATTTACGCCGTTCCCGATCCATGGTCTCGACCATGCCATGGGACTGCGTGATACAAGCCTGCACACGGCCGGGTTCATCTACGGTATTACCGGTACTACAACCGCGGTAAGTTTTATTACCTGGGCGTTAACGGTGGACTGGCAGATCAATTTTGGTGGTAAGCCATATTTCTCCCTGCCAGCTTGGATTCCTATCACCTTCGAGCTGACGGTACTGTTTGCCGCGGTGGGAATGGTGTTGACTTTCTGCTGGCTCTGCCAGCTGGCACCTTTTGTAAAGAAGGACCACTTTAACCCGCGTTCGACCGATGACCTTTTTGTGATGGCCATCGAGTGCACCGACAAAACCAATGAACAGGAAGCTGCTGCATTCCTCGCCAGCGCCGGCGCCAAAGATGTAAGCGTACAGTACAGGGAAACCGGCTGGTGGCTTGGACGGTATGATGACGAGCGTGTTCGCTATACAAAAAAAGAAGTGGTCCTGTAAAAAATTATAATAACTGATGATGACGAAGAAATTATTGATACTTACCGGAGTGATCGGCGTTACCGCAGCCCTGATCAGCTGTGGCGACCACAGGAACCCAGGCCGTGCCTACATGCCGGACATGACCTACAGCCGTGCGTACGAAACATATGCACCAACGGGGGAACGTCTTGCAAACAGTGAAGTGGAGGGTGGCAACCCTTACTTTAATGGCAAGCCGGTAGCCGGTACCATTGCCCGTGGGGATATGGCGCAGTACCTGCTGCCAAACGATTCAGCCGGATATGCCGCATCGGCAACCGTGCGCAATCCGCTCGATCCATCCACGGTCAACCTGAAAGAGGCAGAACGTTTGTACCTGATCAACTGTGGTATCTGCCATGGTACCAAACTGGATGGCAATGGTCCGCTTTACAATGATGGTAATGGTCCTTATGGTGCTGCTCCTAAAAACCTGGTCAGTGATGAAATCAAGCAGAAGGGTGACGGAACGATCTTCCACGTAATTACATATGGTAAAGGACAGATGGGTAGCTATGCGTCACAACTGACCACGAAGCAGCGCTGGATGATTGTGGACTATATCAGGGCAAAACAAGGCGGCGGCGGTCCTGCAGCAGCCACTGACAGTACAGGTGCAAAAGGCACTTCCGGTAATGCAGCCCAGGTAGGAAGCAATGGGTCAGCTGCGGCCACAACAGGAATGGCAGCTGACAGTTCAGCAGCGCCGAAGAAGTAAGAACAGTATTGAAGAAATTATAAAAGAACACTGATGTCAACAAGGGAAAATTTTATAGTGCCGAAGAAATATAACATGATTTCGTTCGCTTTAATGGCGGTCGGGATCCTGGCAGTAATTGCGTTATATGTATCTCATGGATCTTCCGGCGATCAGCACACACAGGCCCGTTTCTGGGGAAGTCTGCTCCAGAATAGTGTGTACTTCCTGCTTGTAGTGAACGCGGCTATGTTTTTTATCTGCGCTACCACACTTGCCTGGGGCGGATGGCAGCTTGCCTTTGGCAGGGTAACCGAAGCCGTGTCGGCATGTGTGCCTGTAATAGGAGTGATCTGTGGTGTCATCCTGTTGTCGATCGTCTTTGGTGATAATCACGAAATATACCACTGGAGTAATCCGGAGCATGTGGCACATGATGCCACGCTGCAACATAAATCAGGATTCCTGAACCCTACTGTGTTCGCGGTAGCTACGGTACTGACCATCGTTCTCTGGTCGCTGCTGGGATGGAAAATGCGCCGCCTGTCGAGGAGCCTCGACAATGCGCCGATTCCAACCCTTGAAGGAAGAAAAAAGTACATCTGGAAGAATACCGTATGGGCGGCCCTGTTTATTGTGGTGTTTGCGCTGACCGTTGCCTCTACCACCCCGTGGTTCTGGTTAATGAGCATTGATGCCCACTGGTACAGCACCATGTACAGCTGGTATACATTTGCCAGCACATTTGTGGCAGGTATCGCACTGGTAACGCTCTTCGTGGTATTCGTAAAGAATGCAGGATATCTCGAATATACCAATCGTGAACACCTTCATGACCTTGGCAAGTTTATGTTTGCTTTCTCCATTTTCTGGACATACCTGTGGTTTTCACAGTTTATGCTGATCTGGTACGCCAACATTCCGGAAGAAACAGTTTATTTCAAACCAAGAACCGAAGGAGCTTACACTGCCCTTTACTGGCTGATGTTTGCGATTAATTTCCTTGCACCGCTTCTCATACTGATGAGTAAAGACAATAAGCGAAAATATTCGACGATTACGTTCATGTGCCTGTTCATCCTGTTTGGCCACTGGCTGGACTTCTTCCAGATGGTGTTCCCTGGGTTTACAGACAACCATGTGCCGATGATCCTCTATGATTTTGGCATCGGTCTCGGATTTGTTGGGGTCATTATGTTTGTGACAGGTCGCGCCCTGGGAAAAGCGCCGTTGCTTGCAAGGAATCACCCTTTTATCAAAGAAAGCCTCATCCACCATACCTGAGGGTAACGTGGTGAGGGGAAATGACCTGAACTAAAAGAGACAGACTGAACCCGATCCGGGGTTGAAAAACGGATAGGGATATATTATTTGGTATTATAACCGTTTATAGATTATGCAAACTTTTTTCATTATAGCGATCCTGGCACTCGGCTTCCTGGTTACCTTTCAGATAGCCAAGGCCAGTGAGTATGTGTCGGTGATCCGCGGGGAAGAGCAATCGCGCAGGCAAAGTAATAAGATCAACGCCTTCCTGCTACTCATGTTCCTGATTGTGGGGCTGATCGGCGTGTACTATTGCAATGAAAAACTGGCGGGCAAAATCCTGCACTACGGTAATCCTTCATCGGACCATGGTGTGCTGGTTGACCGGATGCTCATCATCACACTCTGGGTAACGTTCATTGTGTTTGTACTGACGCAGGCCTGTCTTTTCTGGTTCAGCTTCAAATACCAGGAATCGGAAAACAGGAAACCGTACTACTTCCCGCACGATAACAAACTGGAGCTTCTCTGGACAACCGTACCTGCTGTGGTACTGACCGTGATGGTAGGCTTTGGTATTTTTTACTGGTTCAAGATCACCGGTGATGCGCCAAAGGATGCAATGGTAGTGGAAGTAACGGGCAGCCAGTTCAAATGGGAATTCAGGTATCCGGGTAAAGACGGCATTCTGGGTAAGAAATATTACAAGGAAATAAACGACGCAAAGAGCAATCCGCTTGGCCAGCTGTGGGATGACCCGGCAAACCAGGATGATGTATATGGTACAACCGAGTTGCACCTGGTAGTAAACAGGCCGGTGAAAATGGTGATCGGTGCCAAAGATGTGATCCATGATGTGGGCCTGGCCCACTTCCGGATGAAGATGGATGCGGTGCCGGGTACACCAACCACCATGTGGTTCACCCCGACCAAAACGACCAAGCAGATGCGTGATGAGTTGCAGGATCCGGAGTTTGTATATGAAATCTCCTGCGACCAGATGTGTGGTAAAGGCCACTACAGTATGAGGGGAACTATTGTGGTCGAAACGCAGGAAGAATATGATACCTGGCTGATCACCCAAAAACCACAATACCTGACAGCGAATCCTTCGAAGGATCCGAACGCCGTGAAAGCCCCGGCTGCCGGAGCCCCGGCGGACTCAACAGGTAAAACAGGAACAGACACAGTGAAAGCAGTTGCATCGGCAATGCACTAGGATAGCAGGGCACGGCGCGGATCGTTTTCGCAGGCTGTGCAGAAAAACAGAACATGAACGGGCACCGGGGGTGCAAAAAATAAAAGATTATGAGCGAAGCAATTCAATTACATTCTGAGACGGTTGTGGGGCATGGTTTTCATCACGATGATCACGGTCATCACCACCAGTCTTTCGTATCGAAGTATATCTTCAGTATGGATCACAAAATGATCGCCAAGCAGTTCCTCATCACGGGGATTATCTGGGCCATCATCGGTGGACTGTTCTCCGTACTCTTCCGTCTGCAACTTGGTTTTCCAGGGCAGTCGTTCCCCATCCTCGAAACATTCTTCGGGAACTGGGCGAAGGGCGGTACCATCCAGCCGGAGTTCTACTACGCGCTGGTAACCATGCACGGTACGGTACTCGTGTTCTTCGTACTGACGGCAGGATTGTCCGGAACCTTCTCCAACTTCCTTATTCCACTGCAGGTAGGTGCGCGTGATATGGCATCACCCTTTATGAATATGCTTTCTTACTGGTTCTTCTTTATGGCCAGTATTGTGATGATCGCGTCATTGTTCATCCAGACCGGTCCCGCAAGTGGCGGATGGACCATGTATCCCCCGCTCAGCGCACTGGGCCAGGCGAGCCAGGGCTCAAAAGCCGGTGCCGACATGTGGCTGATCAGTATGGCACTGTTCATTGTATCGCAGCTGATGGCCGGACTGAACTATATCTCCACCATCCTGAACATGCGTACAAAGGGGATGAGTATGACACGCCTGCCGCTGACCATCTGGGCGCTCTTTTTCACCGCAGTGCTGGGTGTACTTTCTTTCCCTGTGTTATTGTCAGGTGCGATCCTGCTCCTGTTTGACCGTAATATCGGAACAAGCTTCTTCTTAAGTGATATCGTGGTGAACGGTGAAGTGCTGCCCAACGAAGGTGGTTCGGCCATCCTCTTCCAGCACCTTTTCTGGTTCCTTGGTCACCCTGAAGTATATATCATCCTGTTACCGGCCATGGGTATGGTGTCGGAAGTTTTATCGGTCAATAGCCGCAAACCGATCTTCGGTTACATGGCCATGCTTGGTTCGCTTTTCGCCATCGCCATCCTTGCGTTCCTGGTGTGGGCACACCACATGTTTGTAACGGGACTGAACCCCTTCCTCGGATCGGTGTTCGTACTGCTTACCCTCCTGATTGCGGTCCCATCTGCCATCAAGGTTTTTAACTGGCTTACTACGCTGTGGCGAGGTAATATCCGCTTTACACCGGCCATGCTGTTCGGTATCGGCTTTGTGAGCCTGTTCATCTCCGGTGGTCTGACCGGTATCTGGCTGGGTAACTCCACCATCGATATCCACCTGCACGATACCATGTTTGTGGTTGCACACTTCCACATTGTGATGGGTGTTGCCTCCATGTTTGGTATGTTCGCCGGTATTTATCACTGGTTCCCCAAGATGTTTGGCCGCTTCCTGAATAATACGCTCGGTTACCTGCACTTCTGGGTAACCATGATCGGGGCTTACCTTATTTTCTGGCCAATGCACTACCAGGGTCTGGCCGGTATTCCCCGCCGTTACCTGGACAAGAGCAACTGGCATTCGTTTAACCAGTTTGGTGACCTCGATAAAATGATCACGGTGGTTTCGATTGTGGTGTTCGCGGTGCAGCTGATGTTCGTATTCAACTTCTTCTATTCTATATTCAAGGGACGTAAGGTAACCACCACCAATCCATGGGGTGCAAATACACTGGAATGGACTACACCGATCAACCCGGGCCACGGTAACTGGAGCGGCGAGATCCCTGAAGTACATCGCTGGCCTTATGATTATGGTAAAGACGGAAGGGAGTTCATTCCGCAGACCGAGCCGGTTGGAAGCAACGAAAGCAAGCACTAAAACAGTGTAAACACGATCAGGAGTCCGTTCAGCAGTGAGCAAAAGGACTCAGGTCTGAAA
>SDZZ01000640.1 GCA_004173255.1 Chitinophagaceae bacterium
TCTAATAATGTAATGACCCATGCCGAGGTATCGAAAGTCAGTGACAGGGAAATCCAGGGGTCATTCAGTACCGTCAAACGTTTCTGGGGAGGTCCGAAAGATGTGAAGATTTTTTTCGTTGCCAGGTTTGATAAACCATTTGATGCACTGGATGCATGGAATGGACCCGATCATAAAACGAATGTGTCACAAGCAACAGGTGATAGCCTGGCAGTGGCAGTTTTGTATGATCTGAAGAAAGGGGAGAAGGTTAATATGAAGATTGGCCTTTCGTATACCACCATTGAAAATGCAAGGAATAACCTGGACACCGAATGTAGTTCGTGGAATTTTGAAGAAGTGAGAAAGCAGACCCAGGATACCTGGAATGAGTGGCTGGGTCGTATTGATGTGAAGGGCGGAACCCCGGAGAACCGGATCAAGTTTTACACCGATTTGTGGCATGTGTTGCTGGGCCGTCAGAAGATCAATGATGTTACGGGCGATTATCCCGACCGCACAACCGGCAAACGCGATGGAAATTTTACCGATGCGGAATTTAAGGTGCGGCGGGTGCCGATGGATAAGCAGGGTAAACCTGCGTTTAATATGTATAGTTCGGATGCATTGTGGTTGACCCAATGGAACCTGAATGTATTATGGGGACTGGCATGGCCCGAAGTACTCGATGACTTTGCAGCTTCCATGATCCAGTATGCCGACAATGGCTACAAACTTCCGAGAGGTCCTTCCGGTGGTGGGTATTCTTATATCATGACCAGTTGCCCCACTTCCAACCTGATTGAGAGTGCCTATATGAAAGGGTTGTTGAAGAAAGCAGATCCGCTTCATGCATATGAGGTGATTCGCCGGAATCACCTGCCGGGAGGTATGCTGGGCGATGCGGCTGATATAACATTTTATACAAAGAATGGTTACTGGCCCGACAATGTAGGGATTACGATAGAAGCCAGTTTCCAGGACTGGGGAATTGCCCAGATGGCGGCAAAACTTGGTAAGAAAAAAGATCATGACTTTTTCCTGAAGCGTTCTGCGGGATGGGTAAAAAGTTTTGATGCGGACCAGAAGTTGTTATTCCCGCTGGACAGGAAAGGGAAGTTTATCCATAAAGATCCGTTGAGTGGCGCCGGATGGGTGGAGGCGAACGCGTGGCAGGGAACCTGGGGCCTATCGCATGCATTGCCGGAGCTGGTGGTAAAAATGGGTGGGCAGGATAGTTTTACCAGCAAACTCAATTACGCATTTGAGCAGGCTCGGGCGAGTGACTTTGTATTTGGTTATACAGATGGTTATGTGAGTTATGCCAACCAGCCCGGATGTTCGAATGCCCATGTGTTCAGCTATGGGGGCAAACCCTGGCTTACACAATACTGGGTTCGTCGTGTACGCGAGCAGGCCTATGGTGCCGTTACGCCCGATATGGGATACGGTGGGCATGATGAGGACCAGGGCCAGATGGGCGGGGTGAGTGCACTGATGTCGATTGGTTTATTCAATATCAAAGGCAACCAGTCGCAGGTGCCGGTCTATGAAATCACATCACCCATTTTTGACCAGGTCCGGATCCGGTTGAACAGCAAATATTACAGCGGGAAAGAATTCATTATAAAAACGACTAACAACTCCCCCGTCAATGATTATATCCAGTCGGCAAAGCTGGATGGAAAGGAACTAAAAACATTTTGGTTTACCCATGAGGCGTTCTCAAACGGTGGGGTCCTTGAACTGGATCTTGGAGGCCAACCGAATAAGGGCTGGGGCGCTGGGGGTTTGCCACCGGAGAAGGATTGATGAGAGGCCTATAGCTGAGGTATATGAGCAAATTGCCGTGGGACGGGAAGCCATGTATTGCTGTTTCGATTGTGTTCAGGGGAGAACTTTCTTATTCAGCATTCGTTCCAGTAGTAACTGTTTTTTTCCGGTGATGGTTTATTCCTTTGCGGGACATTACGGATGCCACTACAATCTGCGCGATGCCCAGTACCACATAAACAAACGGGAGTCCTTTTTTGCCCATGTGAAAATATTCATAG
>SDZZ01000155.1 GCA_004173255.1 Chitinophagaceae bacterium
CTGTTGCCGGACGTGTTACAGACCAGGAGGGCCGCGGGTTGCAGGGCGTTACGGTAAAAGTTCATGGAGATGAAACCGTGAGTGACTCCCTGGGAAATTTCCGGTTGTCTGGTTTGCTGCCCGGCAGTCACCTCGCTACCTTATCGGCCCAGGGCTACCTGACTTCCCGGAAAAACATAGAGGTCACAGCCGGGGATACTGCCGCTGTTTTGCTGCTGATGACGCGCGATATCACCAGCCTCAGCGAGATCGTGATAACAGGCACCATGAAGGAAGTACGCCGCTCGGAAAGCCCGGTACCGGTTGAAATAATTTCAGCGAAGTTGTTCCGCAAAAATCCATCGGCTTCCCTGTTGGATGCGGTGGGAATGATCAGTGGGGTACAGCCACAGGTAAACTGTAATGTCTGTAACACCGCTGATATCCGGATCAATGGCATGGAAGGACCATATACGATGATCCTGATTGATGGTATGCCGATCGTCAGTGCATTGTCGACGGTATACGGATTGAGCGGGATACCGGTTGGCCTTATTGAACAGATCGAGGTGGTTAAAGGACCGGCCTCTTCCCTTTACGGATCGGAAGCCATGGGCGGAATCATCAATGTGATTACCCGTCACCCCGAAGAGGCTGCCAGGTTTGGTATTGATGCGTTTGCCACTTCGTGGGGCGAGATCAACACCGACCTCTCCCTGAAAATTCCCGGAAAAAAAGCAACGGGCCTTTTGGGAATAAACTACTTCAACTACAGTAACCGGATCGACAATAATAAAGATGGTTTTACTGACCTCACGCTGCAGGACAGGATTTCTATTTTCAACAAATGGCAATTCCATCGCCGCGAAAACCGGCAGATGGGTATTGCGGCGAGATATGTCTACGAAGACCGATGGGGCGGGCAAATGGAATGGACAAAAAAATGGCGCGGAAGCGACAGCATTTACGGGGAGAGCGTGTACACAAAACGATGGGAACTGATCGGCTCGTATCAACTTCCGGTGAAAGAAAAGATCTATACCCAGTTTTCGGTAAACCGGCACGAACAGAATTCGTGGTACGGACGCACACCCTACATGGCTCTCCAGCAGGTCTGGTTTGGCCAGGCATACTGGGACAAACCCCTGGGTGAACAGCACAACCTGCTGGCCGGCGCTTCCTACCGCTACACTATATACGACGACAACACAGCGGGTACCGCGGATGGAACTAAAAATGCCCCTGCACATACTATCCTGCCAGGCGTGTTTGTGCAGGATGAGTGGACGGTCGATAAAAGGAATAAACTTTTATTCGGATACCGGTACGATTACGATCGCACACACGGCAGCGTGCATTCACCAAGGGTGGCTTACAAATGGTCACCCAACCGCAAACATACCGTCAGGGCCAGCTTCGGCACAGGCTACCGCGTGGTTAACCTCTTTACCGAGGACCATGCGGCATTGACCGGGTCGCGGAAAGTGGAAATACTCGAAGCCCTGCTCCCGGAAAAATCATACAATGCCAACCTCAATTATGTATCGAGCCTGCCCGTCAGTAACGGCATGCTGGGGTTTGACCTGACGGCCTTCTATACTTATTTCACCAACAAGATCACCGCAAACCTCGATCTGGATCCCGACAAGATCATTTATGCCAACCTCGATGGATTTGCCGTATCGCGCGGCATTTCACTGAACAGCACCGCTACCTTTACCTTTCCGTTAAAGCTGATGGCGGGTTGGACTTACATGGACGTGTTCCAGCAATCTGCCAGTATAAAAAAACGCCAGCTCTATGCGCCTGAATGGTCCGGTACTTACAACGCCACCTATACATTTCCGGGAAAACTAAGTATTGACCTTACCGGCCGCACTACCGGGCCCATGCGTCTGCCTGTCCAGCGGAATGATTTCCGGCCGGAATACTCTCCCTGGTATTCGATCATTAACCTGCAGGTAACAAAAATATTCAGCAATGGGGTCGAACTCTATGGCGGGGTAAAAAACCTGTTCGATTTTGTCCCGGGATTTGCATTGATCCGCGCCAATGACCCGTTTGACAAAACTGCTGCCGATCCCGTCACCAATCCGAACCACTATACGTTCGATACGGAATATAATTATGCACCGCTCCAGGGTGCCAGGGGCTTTATTGGTATGAGATACTCGTTGAAATAGGACAGGCGCGCAGATAGTTGCGCGCCTGTACTGTTTGTCGGGAAGGTTTTCGCCGCCCGCCCTGCATTACAAGCCTGATCCGGATGGACGTGTTGCCTGCTCACAGATTTCTCCTGCGGCGTTAATGCTTTGTTGAATCTGCCGCATTTTTTTTCTTCCGGTTAAGCAGGTCTTTTAAGGTATTCTTGATCACTTTCTCGGTGCTGCCCTTCGTCGTGTCGGCCTTCGCGGCCGCAGACGTGTCTTTACCAAAAATCTTTTCTGTCAGTTTATCTTTCACCTCATTGGTGAGTTTTTCTTTCACCACCTGCAAGGAATCCTTTGCCCTGGCTTTAGCGCTGTCTAGTTTGGCCTGCGCAAAATCCTGTGCCTGCTCTTTCAGGTCACTTACCGCATCACCCGCCACCTGCTTCAGGTCGGTGCTGATAGAAGGATTGGTAAAACTGCCTTTCATTTTCACGTTCAGGTCAATGACATCTGAAAGCTTCACGGGGATCCCCTTATTATTTGCCTGGCTTACCAGTCCATTCACCAGGTTGTTGCCCTGGGTACCGAGGTACTTACGCGGAACTTTCATACCAATCACGTAATCGATCGACTGGTCGAACCCGTGCATACCGCCAATTTCCATCTCAATATCTTTTACCTTGATGGTAAATGGTTTCACCAGCACTTTCCCGTTGGCAAACTCAATATAATTTTTAATATCCTTCACGGTGATATTCTTCAGGTCCTCGATCTGCAGGGTGTTGGCCAGTTTCTCCAGCGGGCCAAACTTGCGAAGCACACCCTGCAGCAGCAGCAGGCTGCCATTACCGGTAAGACTGGTAATGTCGGGCATCATATTACTGAGCAGGTTACCATGCATGGCAAGCGAGGAGTTCAGTTTACCGTCGAGGAACTGACCGATCGGCATCAGTTTCTGTACGGTATTAAATGCCAGGAACGCCTTCTGGATACTGACGTCTTTGATGTCATACGTGAGTGAGATATCCGGCTCTTTCTCGTGCACTTTGGTGGAGTACGATCCGTTTACCATAATGGTTCCATCGAGCGCCTCGGTCTTTACATTCTGCAGTTTCACCGTTTCATCGGCAATAACCACCGAACCGTTGATATTGTTATAACTCACTTTGTCGTAGGTTACCTGCCCAGCCTTTGCATTCAATGTCAGGTTCAGGTTGGCGGGAACCGCAAAAGGCTCGGTGCTTGCCGGCGCCGTTTCAGCAGCCGTCACCTCTTCGGTACCCATCCAGTCATTCAGGTTCATTTTGTCCACTTCCACGCTGAGCGTTCCTTTGAGCGGTTCGTCTTTCATGGCATATCCGATCAGGTTATTGAGGACGCCATTACCTGAAAAAGCGGAATTCAGGTAAGACCCGTTAAAGGTATTTATGCTGACCGTTTGCGGATTGAAGCTCGCGTTCACAACGGGTACACTGATTCCACCCGGGTAATCCTTTGCCACATACTTCAGGTTTGCCAGGGCTGCAGTACCACGGATATTTATTTTATCATATTCGCCCTTGTCGATCGCCGTCTTGTTTCCGGTAAATGCAAGATCAGCATTCAACGCACCCGACAGGGTGGTGCCGGGTTCCAGCTGTACAAACTGTTTTACATGATCCAGCGTAAAACGTCCTTTTGCCGTTCCGTCAAAGTCGATCGAACTCATTGGATTCTTTAGCAGCAATGTAAAATCGACCGGGTCGTTTCCAACCTCCACATGTCCCTGGCTGATGTTGACAGTTGTATTATCGGCTACACCACCTGTGTTATTTACCTGGATCTTCATGTTGCCGTTCCGGATAGGCTGGGGGAAGTCGTTCGACTGGAACATCAGGTTTACAATGTCGAGAAAACCACCAGCTGCAAATCCTTTATCAATGCCCCCGCCTGTGCTGAGCATATTGCCTTTGGCAGTGATGTCTGCATTCACCACACCTCCGAGTTTCATCCCGTTTTCCAGTTTGACAAACTGCGCAACCTGCGCCAGGTCCAGCTTTCCTTTGGCTGCTGCATCAATATAACGGGCCGATTCGGGTTTCTGGAAAATAAACCGGAAGTCAAATGGTTCATTTCCCATTTCGAGATGGCCTTTGGACAGGTTGATATCGGTATTATCAAATTGCCCGTCGGGGTTGCTTGCATGCAGGCTGATATTAATATTTTTCACCGGTTGGGGCAGCTCAGGATACTGGAAAGAACCATTATCGACCTGCAGTTTCACATCATAGGCCGGGATAGCTGCCGGGCTATAAGTTCCTTTTACAAACCCTTCAAATGCCGCTTTACCGCTGGTTTTGATTTTATCAAAATCCGTTTTGTAAATAGCAGGGATCATCGAAAGTATGTCCCTGAAATCATTGGACGGCGTTTTGAAATTGATATCCATGTTATAGGTGCTGTCGTTCACCAGCTGGAAAAAACCGTTCGAAGAAAGTTTAAGGTTATTGAGGCTGATATCATCTGTTTTAAAACTATACTTGCTGCTCCGGTTGTCGATCACTACATCGGCACCGATGGCAGTTTCCGTGTTGACCAGGTAGGGGATGGCGGCGTAGGTAAAACTCACCGCATCAGCTTTGGTAGTGGTGCTGAGGGTAAAGACATCCTGCGTGAAATCACCGCTGCCTTCATGGTTGAGCCCCTTGATCTCCGTGCTCATGTCACTGCTTTCGTCGTTGTAATAAATGTATCCGTCGCTGATTTTGTATTTCTGTAATGACAGGTTGAATGCTGAGGCAGCGGTATCCTGGCTGCTACTGGTATCCGCCGAAGGTTTCATGATATCCCAGTTTGCCTGGCCGTTTTTATTTACCAGCGCCCGGATATGTGGCGATTCGAGGAAGATGCCGGAGACCTTAATGTGATCCCCTTTGATTACACTGATCAGGTCGGCAGATACGTCGACTGATTTTGCACTGATCAATGTGTCTTTCGGGAAGGCCGGTGAACCAACCACCGACAGGTTATCGAGGCTGATGGAAATTTTCGGGAAATGACGGAACACGGACAGGCTTACATCACCAAAATCAACTTTTGCCGTAAGGGTTTTATTGATTTCTTTTTTCACCAGGGTGGTGATCTGTTTCTTAAAAAGGACAGGAATCAGGAACAGGAGACCAATAATTACGAGAACGGTAATACCGGTAATCTTCAGGAATTTCTTCATAGTTGTTGAATTTTTTCAGGGAACTGGAAAGCCACAAAGCCCTGCCAGCATCTTTCGGCTGGTCTGGATGCAAAGTTGCGAATATGCTGCCAAAGCTCCAAGTAAATGGGTTGAGTATATTTGCAGCAGAATACCTGTTATGACACCGGAAAGAATTGCAAAAATGAAGGGCGTTTTACAACGGCGGCAACCGGACCTGACGGTTGTGCTGGAAAATGTTTTCGACCCGCACAACGTGTCAGCTGTTTTGCGGAGTTGTGATGCGGTGGGCATCCAGGATGTGTATGTGCTCAATACGCGGGTACCGCACTACAAAAAGTGGGGTTTCAAAAGTTCATCAAGCGCATCGAAATGGCTTACGGTACATCATTTTGATTCTGTTGCCGGTTGTTTCGACAGCATACGCTCCAGGTATGACCGCATTGTATGTGCCCACCTGGATGACCAGGCAACCGACCTGTATGAAATGGATTTTACGGGTAGCCTGGCACTGGTCTTTGGCAACGAGATCGATGGCGTCAGTAATGATTGCCTGTCCCGGTCCGATGGCAGCCTCGTGATTCCGCAGGTAGGGATTATCCGCTCATTGAATATCAGCGTGGCCTGTGCAGTGACGCTGTACGAAGCGTTCCGCCAGAAAAGGTCAGCCGGCCATTACGACCGCGCCGACATGGACCTGCCGGGCAAACAGGAATTGCTTGCAGGATGGACGGCTTACCGTAAAAAAGAATAAGGCATGAAGAGCCGAAATGCAACCAAAAAATTTTATATCCCCGGATCCGAATCGGCCTGTTTTTTCAACTGCCCCAGCAGGTAAATAAAATGGATGCCGGCGGCCAGGCTGAGAATGGAAAGGACTAAGGCGGAGATGCTGCCCGACCGGATGCTCCAGGTGATAGCATAGCTGACCAATGCCAGGAAAGCAAGAACGATCGCCCGGTTGATAAATCTGCGTGACATAAGCTGGAATTTGGTGATGAATGTGGTGTTCATTTCCTTTGATGCAGGTGTTTGCGGATTCCACAAACAGTTTCCATATTTTCTCCGGCTTGCCGGCGGCGTTGGCCGGGCACAGGCTTTTCAGGCCTTCCGATCCGGTTGTACTTAAAGTTCGGGAAAAATCAGGCCGGCTGTGCGGACATGTGCTGGTTTTTATTCCGCTCGTCGACCTCATGGCGCAGGGAATTGATACTGACATTCAGTTCGAACCCGATGAGTAGTACCAGGGAGTTGAAATAGATCAGCAGCATCAGGATCAGGATGGTACTGATGGATCCGTAAAGCTCATTGTAGTTCGAGAAATTACTTACGTAGTAGGAGAAACCGCCTGTAAATACAATCATCAGGAAGGTGGCAAAAATGGAACCCGGATTAATCAGTCGCCATTTTTTCTGCATGGAGGTGGCATACCGGTAAATAAACGAGATCGACATAAAGAACATGAGCACAATCAGCAGCCAGCGGAAATTATGGATGATGACGATCAGCGTGGTGTTTTCGATACCCAGCCAGCGGAGCACCGCACCCTGGGCAATCAGTGCGACCATCGACAGGAAGAACAGGATAAAGAGTATAAAGGTCAGCCGCAATGCCTGGAACCTTCTTTTAAATCCGCGTTGCCTCACAAACCCGATGTAGTTTTTGTCGAATGAACGCATGATACCCATCACCGCATTGGAGGAGAAGAACAGCGCCAGGATAAAACCGGTCGACAGCAATCCGGTTCGCGGCTTGTTGAGGATATCCAGCAGGAAGCCGATAATACCTTCGTTGTTGGCCCTGCCCGGTACCACGTCACGTACCAGGGAAAAAACCTGGTTGATGAAGGCAGTGGAGATGGGCAGGTAGGGTACCAGGGTAAACAGGAAGATGATTGCAGGCGGGATGGCCATGGTGAAGTTGAACGAGATGGCCGATGCCCGTTCGGCAAAGCCAACCTTGCGTGCATTCAGGAAAAAAAACCTGGTTACATCAAACAGCGGAATGCCGCGAAACCCAGGCAGGCAGATCTTCTTGCTTCGCCGGATAATAAACTTAACCGGCGGGGAAACGATGAATAATCTTCTTAACCTGGTCAGCGGCCGGAAACTCATTTGATATTCCGTTTATCAAGTTCCTGCTGGTAAAGATGGGCATACTTGAGGTGATCGGCATAATTGGTAGTGAAAATATGGGTCTTTTTGCTGAGGTCATTGTTGGCCACAAAATAGAGGTACTCGGTCTTTGGGGCATTGAGTACAGAATCAATAGTGGATTCATTCGGGGTGCAGATAGGTCCTGGCGGAAGACCACGGTTCACATAGGTATTGTACGGCGAGGCGGTTTCCGTATGCACCTTCAGGATCCGGCGGAGACCGAAGTTCTTCAGGGCAAATTTTACGGTGGGGTCGGCCTGCAATGGCATACCGATCCTGATCCGGTTCAGGTAGGTGCTTGCGACGTTTGGTTTGTCTGCCGGCGCATTGGTCTCTTCGTCAATAATGGAAGCGAGGGTAATCACTTCTTTAGGATCAAGCCCGAGTGCGGCTGCCTTTTGTTTTCGTGCATCGGTCCAGAACGTTTTATATGCCTGGTAAAAATGCCCAAAGATGCCCGATGCGCCCGTATTCCAGCGTATGGTATAAGTGAGCGGCATCGCGGCTGCCATAGCGGTGTTGGTATCGAGACCATATTCCCTCAGTGAATCCGGGTTGTTCAGGAACTGCAGCATTTCCAGTGAATCACATTCGAAAGCCCTGCCGATACGTCCGGCCAGTGATTCTTTTGTACGCAGTTTGGTGATGACAAAGTCGACCGGTTTCTGGGAGCCGTTGCGCAGCATCCGCACCAGGTTTACCAGGCTGGAACCTTTGGCTATTTCATACCGGCCGGGTTTTACTTTATTGTACCCGATCATTTTTGATGCCCAGTCGAACCAGGTATCACCACCAAGTACGTGTTGCTCCTTCAGGATTTTTTTTACGGAAGTATAATCCGTTCCGGTTGGAATAAAAAGGTATTTGCTGTCGGGCTGGCTGACTGAAGGGCCAAAAAATTTATAAAGCGTAAATACACCGGTCAGTAAAACGACGAGGGCAATGGCAAGCAGGACTTTCTTTTTATTCATCATCACGGCTTTTGTTCAGCGTTAGCGGAGACCAAAGTAAATAAAAAACCCTGCCATTAAAAGGCAGGGTTCATAATAAAATAGAAAACGAGTTTATTTCGGTATAGAGTCATTTCCCATGTTGATCGTATTGGCTGGTGTTCCCGCTGGCGCCGGGGCCGGTACAGAAGAAGCGGGAACAGGTGCATTCCTTGTTTTGTCGGCAGCACCGGTGTCACCCGTTGCAGCTGAACCCCTGATAAAAAATGCAGAGCATACACAAAGTACACCGATGATAGCGGCAAACACCCAGGTCCCTTTTTCAAGTACATCGGTAGTCTGTTTAACGCCCATAAACTGGTTGCTGAGGCCGGCAATGCTGCCTGCAAGACCGCCACCTTTAGGATTCTGGATTAACACGATCATACCCAGGATTACGGAGCAGAGGATGATCAGTATCAGGAATAAAATAATCATTTCACAAATGCTTTAATTGTTCGATTTTGGCTGCAAAATAAGCGGATTTAGCGGGATCGAGCAAACTTAATTTTTCATACACCGCCTTTGCCTTTTCGGGATTTCCCTGTTTTATCCATACCTCGGCCATGGCTTCGGTCAGCACCTCGCGCCCTTTTACCGAATGTTCGGCCATTTCCTCGATCTTTTTCTCTTCCTGGGTGCCGGAACCAGTGCCCGTGGTGGCAGGAACCTTTTTCATCGCCTTCAGCCACTGGGTAAAGCTTTTCAACTGCTGGCTGAAGCGATCGGCAGGCTTTTCTTCTTCTTTTGCCTGGATGCCCTGCGAAGCAAAATAATCCACTGTATGGAAGGGCTCGAAACTGAGTTCCTGACCAGGTATCACGGGTTCTTCGCGGAATGGCGCGATGCGCAGCGGTGTACCATCATCCGGTAACGGCTCCTCATCGGTGTCGTATTCATCCATGTCGGCAGTAAGGG
>SDZZ01000641.1 GCA_004173255.1 Chitinophagaceae bacterium
CCATTGACGGGCAGCTCCGGATGTTTGCCTACTCGCACGTAAAAAAGATGCCCTGCCTGTCGAAACTGCTTGAACTGTTCGAGATGTTATCGGGGATCCTGCTGGATCAGACCCACTACGAACAAGAAACACTTTTCCCCTACATCAGGTTGCTGGACGGAGCGATTAAAGGGAATGAAAGCTATGGGCCACTTTTTGTGCGAACCCTTCGGAAGCCATTGGGCAAATCACCCGAAACAGAAAAACTCATTGTAATATTTGAGAATATGCGCAGCCTCACCGGCAATTATGAGCTGCCGGACAAATCATGTACAACCCATCGCGTTGTTTACCAGAAACTGGAAGAGCTCGACCGCGATTTCCGTTTCCATACGTGGCTTGAGCAATCCCTTCTTTTCCCAAGGGCGATTGAAGCTGAGTCGCAACTCCTTCGTCAGTAAAAAAGGATAATTTTACGGAAACTGCGCACCCCATGCCCTTCAATACCGATCATATCGCGTCATTGTTTGAAAACGCCACTGAAGGTTTTGTCATAACGGATCATAACGGGAATATTTTCCTGGTCAATCCCTCTACCTGCCGGATGTTTGGTTATAGTGCAACGGAAATGGTGGGACAAAAGATCGAAATGCTGTTACCCTCGAGGGTTCGCCACGGCCATATTGAACTCCGTGATAAGTTCTACAAAGATCCGGGCAATCGTGTAATGGGCCATGGACGTGATCTTCATGGACAACGAAAGGATGGCACAGTGTTTCCGGTTGAAGTAAGCCTGAGCACCTACCTGCATCAGGGGGAGCGTTATGTGATTGCATTTGTGATCGACATCACCGTCCGGAAAACAATTGAACAACACATGGAATCCCAGCGCAGCGAACTGGCCTCACTGACCGCACAAATGCGAATGCTTAACACCGAGTTGGAAAAAAAAGTTGAGGAACGTACCCTTATTCTGCAGGAAGCACTTGCCCGGCTTGAGCAGTCACAGGAAGAACTGAGCAAGGCGCTGGATAAGGAGAAAGAACTGAATGAAATCAAAAGCCGGTTTGTGTCTATGGCCTCGCACGAGTTCCGGACACCCTTGAGTACCGTGCTGTCATCAGCATCGCTTTTAAAAAACTATACACGGCCGGATGAAGAAGAAAAAAGCTCACGGCATATTGATAAGATTAAAGGTTCAGTGAAACACCTGAATGACTTGCTGGAAGATTTCTTATCCTTGGGTAAACTGGAAGAACGTAAAGTAGCGGTGAACCCGGCAGATTTTAACATCCGCCACCTGGTCAATGAAGTGGTTGCCGAACTGCAGCCGTTGGCCAGGACAGGGCAACTGATACGGTACATGCACGACGGTAGCGAAAGTTTTGAGTCCGACCCGCGGATTGTCCGAAATATCCTCATCAACCTTTTGTCCAATGCGATAAAATTTTCAGATGAGGAAAAGGAAATCGGTATTACCACAAACCGGGCTATGGTAAATGGAGAGGCATTCCTGACCCTGACTGTGCAAGATCACGGCATCGGGATTCCGGCCGACGACCAGCGAAACCTCTTCAGCTCCTTTTTCCGTGGACGCAATGTGGAGAACATACAGGGCACCGGGCTCGGTTTGCACATAGTAAAAAGATATGTCAGCCTGCTGCATGGCACAATAGCGCTGGAAAGCCAGGAAGGTCGTGGCACCACTATTTCTATTGAACTTCCAACAACTACCTGATGCAATATTCCATTTTAGTAATAGATGATAACAAAGACCTGAGGGAAAATATCGCAGAAATCCTTGACCTGGCCGGTTACCACACCACCACGGCAGAAAATGGCAAACGTGGGGTTGACCTGGCCATCCGTGAAAAACCGACCCTGATTGTGTGCGATATCATGATGCCTGAACTGGATGGATTTGGCGTATTGCACCTGTTGAGGAAAAATCCGGAGACAAGCCAGATCCCGCTCATCTTCCTGACAGCAAAGGCCGAACGGGCCGATTTTCGCAAGGGAATGGAAATGGGGGCTGATGATTACATTACCAAAC
>SDZZ01000156.1 GCA_004173255.1 Chitinophagaceae bacterium
TAAAACCTTAAAAATGCCCGTTGCGCGGGGTTTTCAGCGGAATGCCCCGTCACGGATGCTGGAAAAACACGGAGCTGTCTGTCGCGATCCGGCTGCGGAAGGTAGCGGCAAATGGATGACAGATAGCGCCTCCGATACCTGTGTGGCAGATTATTCCACCTGATTCCACCTGACGGGACCGGGCAAACTCTATCTTTGCCCTCCGAAATTTCATTTTATGTTCAACAAACGAATCAAGGTAAAAGAGCTGCTGGCACAGGATCCGCAGGAACAGACAGTAACGGTTATGGGATGGGTGCGCACCTTCCGCAACAACCAGTTTATAGCGCTGAATGACGGATCTACAAACAGTAACCTCCAGGTCGTTCTTAACCTTGGAAAGTTTGACGATGCAATCCTGAAAAGGCTGACCACTTCCTCGTCGGTAAGGGTCACGGGCAAAGTGGTTCCGTCACCAGGGAAAGGACAGAAAATGGACCTGGTGGCAGACGAGCTGGAAATCCTTGGTGACAGCGATGGGGAAACTTATCCGTTGCAGCCCAAGAAGCACAGCCTCGAATTCCTTCGTGAAAAAGCGCACCTGCGTTTCCGCACCAATACATTTGGTTCGGTGTTCCGTGTACGTCATGCGCTCGCATTTGCCGTACACAAATTCTTTAATGAAAAAGGATTTGTGTACATGCACACACCAATCATTACTGCAAGTGATGCGGAGGGTGCGGGTGAGATGTTCCGTGTTACGAGTTTCAATGTGGATGGTTCGGCGCCAAGAAATGAAGATGGGTCGATCAATTATAAGGAAGATTTTTTTGGCAAATCAACCAACCTGACTGTAAGTGGTCAGCTGGAGGGAGAGCTTGGTGCAACTGCGTTTGGTGAGATTTATACTTTTGGTCCTACTTTCCGTGCCGAGAACTCCAACACTGCGCGACACCTTGCGGAGTTCTGGATGATTGAACCGGAGATGGCGTTCTTTGACCTGGAAGACAATGCAAACCTGGCTGAGGAATTTATCCAGTACCTGATCCGTTACGCGATGGAACACAACCGTGAGGATCTCGATTTCCTTGCATCACGGTTACAGGAAGAAGAGAAACAGCTGCCGCAGGATAAACGCAGCGAAATGGGTCTGATTGAAAAACTGGAGTTTGTGGTCAACAACCAGTTTGAGCGTTTGACCTACACAGAGGCGATTGAGATCCTGAAAGAAAGCAATCATAATAAGAAAAAGAAATTCCAGTATCCCGTAACCGGTTGGGGAATGGACCTGCAAAGTGAACATGAGCGTTACCTGGTTGAGAAGCATTTTAAAAAGCCGGTGATACTGATGAACTATCCGGCCGAGATCAAGGCATTCTATATGCGCCAGAACGATGATGCAACCGAAGGGCGTGGACAAACCGTTGCCGCCATGGATATCCTGGCACCCGGTATTGGCGAAATTGTCGGTGGTTCACAACGTGAAGAACGCCTGGACAGGCTCGAAGGACGCATGAAAGAAATGGGAATCCCTTCCGAAGAATTATGGTGGTACCTCGATACCCGCCGCTTTGGTACAGTGCCGCACGCTGGCTTTGGGCTTGGGTTTGAGCGAATGGTACAATTCGTTACAGGCATGACCAATATCAGGGACGTGATACCCTTTCCACGCACCCCAAAAAATGCGGAGTTCTGATCAAAAGAAATCTGCCTACTAACATAAAAAAGGTTGACACACATACAGCGATGTCCGCGGAATCCGCACTGCGTTCCGCGGACATGGCTGTATGTTTCTGGAGTTGCACCGTGCCGTTCATTGAGCTGACGCGACTGTATGTTTCGCCGTGGAACCGTGCCGTTCCTTAAACTGGCGCGCCTGTGTGTTTCTGTAGTGGCACCGTGCCATTCATTCCGCTGACAGGACTGTATCTTTCCGCCGTTCTATTCAGCATGGATGCAGAGTACTGGTAAATGTGACTCCTGGATTAATTCATTTGTTGAACTCCTGTTAAACAACGACTCAAAAAAACTGTGTTTGCGTGGAATAGTGATGAGGATGTCGAGATTGTTTTTTTCGGCAAAAGCGTTGATCCCTTCACCCAGATCGTGGTGCTGCACGTGGTGATATCGGGCACTTACGGAAGCGAGTACCTGTTCAACGTTGGGATCTGTCGGTTGGGCCGTGTTATGGTCGTTGGCCGTATCCACATGGATTACATCGAGTGAAGCCCTGAAAGCGGTGACGATGGATTGGATCAATGCTAACGGAAGACCTGAGGATGTTTTTGTAAAATCCCAGGCAAGCCCGATACGACTGATCCCGGTGCCATACTCAGTTCCTTTAGGAACGGCCAGCAATGGATAGGTGCTGTTCTTTATAACGGACAATGTGGTACTGCCAAAGACTGTCCGCTCAAATGCACTGTGACCGGTGGTTCCCATGATCACCAGGAAGGGGTCATGTTTGAGGCAGCAGGATTCCAGTTCCTCCGCCACATCACCCAGCCTTGCCTCGGTCTCGATCTGCAGTTTATTGGAGGTGATGTGCCGGACATCTTTTTTCAACGCTGCCAGGTGCTCCTCTGCGGTGGCCTCCAGTTCTTCAACAGGAATCATCACATTGGCGGTTTCGGTTACCGCTATCGGAATCTGGTATACGTGTACAATGATCAGCGGTGCGTCCAGTGCCAGTGCCATGTCCGCGGCATAATTTACTGCACTGAGTGCCGCTGCTGAAAAATCGGTGGGAACAATGATTGGTTTCATGCCGGTGAGTTTTCACAAAACTAACGAAGCAGGGATAACTATCAACGATCGATTGGTGCATACCATTATCGGGGTTTCGTTTGATGCCCCTGATTCCCTAAGTCTGAGTGTCGCTGCTGGTGTTTTATGGATTCTCCATGGCATAGCGTCTTAGTCTGAAACCAACCATATGGCAACAATTGATGCAGGCAACAGCAGCCAGAAAAAACGCGGCGTCCGTTTAATGAAACGATACCAAACCCGGATTGATATGACACCGATGGTCGATCTCGGTTTCCTGCTCATTACTTTTTTCGTAATGACTGCCAGGTTAAGTGAGCCGTCTTCCCTTTCCCTGGTGATGCCGAAAGATGGGGCAGAGACGCCAGTCGGAGAAACCTCCGCACTCACTGTACTGGTCGATGGGAAAAATATTTTTTACTACACTGGCGAATGGTCCGCTGCCCTCCGTGAAAACAAGGTCATCCGCACAACCCTGCACGGCAAAACAGGTCTTCGCCAGGTTATACTCGACTGCAAACAACGGTTGGTGAACGCAAGGTTGAATGACCTGGGAAGTGATGGCCTGATGCTCCTGATGAAGGCTGGTCCCGATACTGACTATAATACGGTGGTTAACCTGATGGATGAAACAATGATCAGCCATGTTACCCGTCACGCTTTTGTGAAAATCGAACCGGAGGAGCTGGCCTTTATCCGGAAATAGCGAATGCAAGTATGGTACCGGCCTGCACCAAATGGCTGGTGCAGGCCAGACTCAAAAGGTCAGCGCGGAAATATGAGTGGAGGCCGGTCAATTCTCCTGAAGTTAGCTTCATTCCGGTCCCCTAACCGCCGCTCATCACTCACCTGTAACCACTCAACCATCCCCTGAAATTTTTTTTACAACATGTAAAAATTTCAAAAACCGCATCAGACAGGCCTTGTGGCCCGTTTTTGCGTTACGGGCTATGGGCATTACTAAAAAAACCATGGTACTTTGTTTTGCATAGTACCAAATATCACCCTATCTTTGATTTGTCAAACAGCAAAACAGATTTTATGAATATTGAAAATACACAAAGCCAGATGCGGAAGGGGATCCTGGAATTCTGTATTCTCTCCATTATCCGTCGAGGGGAAGCTTACCCGAGTGACATTGTGGAAGAGATGCGGAGTGCCGGGCTCCAGATCCTGGAGGGCACGCTTTATCCCCTCCTCACCCGCCTGAAAAATGCGGAAATGCTCACCTACCGGTGGGTCGAAAGTAACTCCGGCCCGCCCCGCAAGTATTTCCTGCTGACGGAAAAGGGCGAAAGTTTTTACAGGGAACTCGAACAGACCTGGTCAGAGCTTTCAAACGGAGTGAATGCCCTGACTATCAAGAACGATCAGCCTTTTAACCCCGAACCAACCGGAAACCAACCATAGCCGGAAACCAACCATAACCAGAAACAGAACGGTAAAGCTTCAACCCAAAAACTTCACACATGAAAAAGATCATCAACATAAACCTTAGCGGACGGGTGATTCCCATTGAGGATTCGGCCTATGAAAAACTGCAGGCTTATATTGAAAGCCTCCGTCGCTACTTCGCCAATGAAGAAGGACGTGACGAGATCATCAATGATATTGAAAGCCGGATCGCAGAGCTGATGAACGAAAAGGTGCGCAAGGGCGCCACTGCAGTGACCGATGCCGACATCGATGAAATAATCGCCTCTATGGGTCGCCCGCAGGACTTCGATGCAGATGCAGCAGAAACCAGCAGTTTTTCGCAGCAAAGCCAGCAGGGACAGCAAAAAGAGGAAAGTCAGTCGCAGTCATCATACAAAGGAAAACGTCCAAAAAGCCGGTTATACCGGAACACCAGTGACAAATTCCTGGGTGGCGTCTGTAGCGGCATCGCGGCCTACCTGAATGTGGATCCCGCAATTGTCCGGATCCTGTTTGCCATCGTAACCTTTGGCGGTTTTGGTCTTGGTTTCCTGATTTATATCCTGTTGTGGATCATCCTGCCAACAAGCGACCTCGAAGGATATCGTGGTAAACGCCTTTACCGCAACCCGGATGACAAGGTCATCGGGGGCGTGGCTGGCGGGTTAGGCGCTTATTTCAACAAAGAGGCCAGGATCATCCGCCTCATTTTTGCTGGTCCGCTGGCGCTGAGTCTTATCCTCAGCATTATTGACAGCATCACCTGGAACCACCATTTTGATTTTATCCCAAACCTGGTTTTCGGATCGCTGAATGCGACACTCTGCCTTATTTATATCGTTCTCTGGATTGTGTTGCCCGAGGCCCGCACCAATTATGAAAAAATGGAAATGCGTGGTGAGCCTGTCGATGTCAACAGTATCCGGCAGAATGTAAAGGAACAGATGGACAACATGAACGATAAAATAAAAGACTGGGGCGAAGAACTGAAAGAGTCGGCGCAGAATTTTTCCCAGAAAGCAAAAGATTTTGCAAATACCCGGGGTAAAAATTTCGCCCAGGAAGTTACCAGTACCGCACAACGGGGTGGCAGTGGTATCGGTCATGCAATCGGTGTGCTGTTCAAGGTCTTCTTCATGTTCATTGCCGGCACCATCGCATTCGCACTTTTTGTAGCATTGATTGCGCTGGTATTTGGTGGTGCAGCCTGGTGGCCGGTGAATAATTTTATCTGGACCAGTAACGCACAGCAGTTTTATGCATGGGGCATCCTGATATTTTTCCTGGCTGTTCCTTTAATCGGCATGATTACCTGGATTGTCCGCCGCCTGTTGAAAGTTCGTTCGAAAAACAGTTACCTCGGATGGACATTCGGGTTCCTGTGGACACTGGGATGGGTAGCACTGATCCTGTTTATAACCAGCCTCAGCAGTGATTTCCGCGTTCGCGAATCGGTTGATACAGCGGTACAGGTGAACCAGCCCGCCGGAGGCAAGATGATCCTGACCATCACCGATCCGGTCCTTTACAACCGGGGGAACTTTATGTGGATGAATGATGGCAACGAAGGATTTTCACTGACCGACGACACACTGAAACTTTCACACGTGAACATCAGCTTTGAAAAAAGTAACAATGCCGATTACCATGTAACACTGGTAAAATATGCCAACGGTGATAATTCGAATGAAGCGCTGGCAAGGGCCGAAAAAATCCAGTACAGTGTTCACTCCTATGACAGCCTGCTCGACCTGGGCAACGGGTTCGCAGTTGATCGTGGCAGTAAATACCGCGGACAGTTTATCGAAGTGGTGGTTCAGGTACCGGTTGGTAAAAAGATCATGTTTGATGAATCAGTCTACGATAAAATCAACAGTGTCGATATCGACTGGCGCAGGATGAGATCGAGGAACTACGGTCGTAATAACAACAATAACATCCGTGTTGAACATCGTTTCCACTGGAGGTCGGGCGTTGAATACACGATGGATGAAAAAGGGAACCTGGTGGATGTGACAGGAAAGTCGTATCCGTCCGATAATCCCGGATCCAATGGCCCTGATGGTTATCGCTACGAAGATGATCGCGACACCGACAGCAAAACACTGGAGGAGCGTGAACGCATCTGGAAAGAAGAGGGTGAGCGCATTAAAAAAGAAAAACAGCAGAAAAACGATACAACCAAAGATGAGTCGATGGATGACGACGACGAATCAACCTCAACAGCCTACGAATGGCAGTCGCCCGTAAGCTCGCTGGTAAAATTCTTCTAAACCTGGTTGAAGCTGTTCCATTAACCCGGAACCAATGGAGAGCCCCTTTGAAGGGGCTTTCCCTGTTAATGAACCTTCCCTTACATTTGCACGATCAAAACCGAGTAATGAAAAATACAGCCCTGACCCGTACACATATAGCAGCCGGTGCCAAGATGGTTCCTTTCGCAGGATACAATATGCCTGTGAGTTATACCGGTATCAATGACGAACACGCTGCCGTACGGAAAAATGCAGGTGTATTTGATGTGAGCCATATGGGTGAATTCATCCTGAAAGGCGAACATGCCCTCGACCTGATCCAGCGCGTAACCAGCAACGACGCAGCTAAACTGAAAGCCGGCCAGGCACAGTATAGCTGCCTGCCCAACAATGAGGGCGGTATCGTGGATGACCTGCTTGTATACTGTATGGAGGAAGACAAAGTGTACATGCTGGTGGTCAATGCATCCAATATTGAGAAGGACTGGGACTGGATTTCACAGTTCAACAGCAACAACGTGGAGATGCATAATATCTCCGACAAAACCGGGTTGCTTGCCGTGCAGGGACCCAATGCCACGCGCATCCTGCAACCCCTCACGGAAATCGACCTGATGAATATGCCCTACTACACATTTGCAAAAGGCCGTTTTGCAGGGGTCGATAATGTGGTGATCAGCGCAACCGGCTATACCGGTGCGGGTGGCGTGGAAATTTATTTCCCGGTGGAAACGGATGATGAAGACAACAACGCTGTGAAAATCTGGAATGCCATTTTCGAAGTGGGTATGGCCGATGGCATCAAACCTGCCGGGCTGGGCGCCAGGGACACACTGCGCCTTGAAATGGGCTATTGTCTTTACGGGAATGATATAGATGATACCACGTCGCCACTGGAAGCTGGGCTGGGCTGGATCACCAAATTCACGAAAGATTTTACCAACTGCACGGCGCTGCAAGAACAAAAAAAGGCCGGGCTCAAACGCAAGCTGGTCGGTTTTGAAATGGTGGACAAAGGGATTCCGCGGCACGACTACGAAATCGCTGATGAGCAGGGAGCCGCTATTGGCATTGTTACCTCAGGAACCCAGTCGCCGAGTCTTGGAAAAGCCATCGGGATGGGATATGTAAACACTGCGTTCGCTTCCATAGGAACCCCTATCTTTATCAGGGTTCGCGAAAAGCTGCTGCAGGCGCGGGTTGCCAAATTGCCTTTTGCATGATTTTTGCGTGGTACCGCTGAAAACCAACTTAAAACCGCTTTCATGCCCAGTATCCACCTCACTACATTTGTTGCCGCGCCGGTTGAACGTGTATTCGACCTCGCCCGCAGTATTGACCTCCACAAACATTCCATGACCCGGCACAAGGAAGAAGCCGTTGCCGGTACCCGTTTCGGGCTGATCGAAAAGGGCGAAACCGTTACCTGGAAGGCAAAACACCTTTTCAAAACCCGCTTCCTGCGCACCCGCATCACGGACATGGAACGCCCCACCGCATTCACGGACGAACAGGAAGAAGGTGATTTCCGTTCCATGAAACACGTGCATCATTTCAAGCCCTGCGAGAACGGGACCATCATGATCGACAAGTTCGATTTTGAAACGCCCTATGGCGCCATGGGTAAGGTTCTTGCCCGGGTGTACCTGTACAGCTACATGCGTAAACTGCTGGAAGCGCGCAACAAAACCATAAAACAATTTGCGGAAACGGACCAGTGGAAGAAACTGCTGCAAAAGTAGCAGCAGGGTTTTTAAGGTATCTCCCTTAAAGCATTCTGGTCACCAGCAGCACTTGCGACAGCGCAGCCTGCAGCCTTTGCAAAACCCGGGCATCCGGGAAAGAACCGGGAGGGAATGAAGGCCATTTATTTCCATTACGTTATTTTTGCGCCCTTATTTATGAGCAACAAACCGTCACTCCATACCTCGCTGTCACCCGCGCTGCTGAACCTGTACGACCTGAACAGCGCAGTAGTAGTGGTCATCGATGTTTTCCGCGCCACCTCTACTATCGCCTCTGCACTTTACAACGGGGCTAAATGTGTGATTCCGGTCGACTCGGTCCCCAAGGCAATCGAGATCAGCCGGAACATCGACGGTATTGCCGCCGGCGAACGGGATGGAAAAATTGCGGAGGGGCTTCTGCACGGCAATTCACCTCTTGAATACAATCGCGGGTTTATTGAAAACAGGACACTGGTACTCACCACCACCAATGGCACGCGACTGCTACATATGGCGCTTGAACGGGGTGCGGATACTATTGTTTCCGGATCCTTTCCCAACCTGAGTGCCGTATGCGATTACCTGGTGCAGGAAAACAAGGATGTAGTACTGGGATGTGCAGGGTGGAAAGACCGGTTTAATCTGGAAGACACCCTGTTTGCCGGAGCCGTTATCAGCCAGGTAAAAAAACATTTCACCATCCATTGTGACAGTTCGCTGATGGCTGAATCAATGTACCAGAAAAATAAAAAGGACCTGATGGGTGCGGCAAACAAATTTACCCACTACCATCGCCTGGTAGAACGATTCGGGCTCATCGATGATATCCAGTTCTGCCTTACACCCGATATCGCAAATGTGATCCCGGTGTACCATGAAGGGAAACTGGTGGTGCCGGCAAAATAAAGACCCGGCTGGTTGTAGACGGTCCCCAATTGTTGGTTGTTTACGAAAAAAATGCTGGCGAAATGATCCTTATCTGCGCAGTGCGATAGCCGGGGAAAAAATGAAGGGACCGATGAAGTGGCGCGTACCCGGTCGGCAATGCAGATGAAACAAGGGCATTAAAAATGCTTTGCGAAAGCGCAAAACCATACAAGATAATTCTTTTTTCCCGCTCCCGGAACACTCAAAAAATTTGCTTCTTTTTTCAAGGAAATGCGAGTCACTTTCCTTTAGATTTGCCGGTTGCCCTTTCGTGGACAGTCCCGGCCAGCCCGGTTA
>SDZZ01000157.1 GCA_004173255.1 Chitinophagaceae bacterium
GGGCATGGACTTGTCAATTCACCCATGCCAGAACAGGAAAACCGGTGCAGGAGGGAACGCGGCCCTGGAAAAATGGCGACCAGGGCGACCGGTTTGTCGCCGTCTTCGCCGCGTAGCGGAGAAGGCGCAAATTATTGTCCGAGCCATCACGCCACCCTACCCATCAACCACTTCCGGCGAGTTTAATTTGTGCAGGCGTCAAACCGGTCGACCCGCCATTTTTCCAAAGACGCGGGACCACCTGCACCGGGTTTCCGGGCACATGAACCGATTTAAATATCGTGACCCAGCTTCGTCCTTTTTGTATTCAGGTATTTTTCGTTGTGCGGATTCGACTGCACGATGATCGGAATGTTTTCTACCACTTCGATGCCGTATCCGAGTAAGCCCACACGTTTCCTCGGATTGTTGCTCATGAGCCGGAGCTTGCTCACGTTGAGTGCACGCAGGATCTGCGCCCCTACCCCGTAATCACGCTGGTCCATCTGGAAGCCCAGGTGCAGGTTGGCTTCCACCGTGTCCATGCCTTCTTCCTGCAGGCGATATGCGCGCAGTTTATTGAGCAAACCTATTCCGCGTCCCTCCTGGTTCATGTAAAGGATGAGTCCCTTACCTTCCTGTTGTACCATCTGCATGGCACGATGGAGTTGTTCGCCGCAATCGCAGCGGAGTGATCCAAGTATGTCGCCGGTAAAACACGAGGAGTGTACGCGGGTAAGTACCGGTTCATCTTTTTCCCATTCCCCTTTGATCAGGGCCAGGTGTTCGTTGCCGGTATTCTTCTCCTTGAAGGCAACCAGTTTGAAATCACCGTACAGGGTGGGCATGTTTACCCTCACCACTTCCTCAATGAGTGAGTCGCGTTTGATGCGGTATTCGATCAGGTCTTTGATGGAAATAATTTTAAAATCGAATTTTTTCGCCACTTCGATGAGTTCGGGCAGCCGCGCCATGGACCCATCGTCATTCATGATTTCGACCAGTACCCCTCCATATGGTGCGGGAAAACCGGCAAGGCGGGCGAGGTCAACAGCTGCCTCGGTATGACCGGCGCGGCGGAGCACGCCTCCCTTTTTTGCGCGGAGCGGGAATACATGTCCCGGACGGCCAAGGTCCTTGGGGTCCACAAACGGGTCGATGAGTGCCTGGATGGTTTTGGCCCGGTCGTGCGCCGAAATGCCCGTGGTACAGCCATGGCCCAACAGGTCGACTGACACGGTAAAGGCCGTTTCGTGAAGCGCGGTATTATTGCTCACCATCAGTTCCAGACCGAGTTCGTCGCAATGCTCTTCCGGCAGGGGAACGCAAATGAGCCCGCGTCCGTGTTTTGACATGAAATTGACTATCTCGGGAGTAATACTGGCAGCGGCAGCGATGAAATCACCTTCATTTTCGCGGTCCTCATCATCCACCACAACTACCATTTTCCCACTTTTTATATCGGCAATGGCATCTTCAATGCGATCAAACATATTCAGGGTTTTTACAAAGTTAACAACAAATAAACCGGAGCTTGGTTGTGTATACCATTAATACAGGTGCAAACTGCCATGGAACCCGCATCAGCAGGGGACTTTGACGAAGGTAATTTGTTAATATTTGCCTGTATTTCTTTTTGGAATATTCCCTTTCTTTGCAGCACAATCACGAAAACCAAACTACTATGCTTAAGAGAATCTTGTGTCTTTTAGTTGTTGTGTTCTCTTTGACCCAGCTTTCGGCCCAGGTTACCAACAGTAGCCTTACCGGATCGGTCAGGGATTCGAGCAACAGCCCGCTGGCCGGCGCTTCGATCACGGCTACGCACGTTCCTTCAGGTACTGTGTATCAAACTATTGCAAATAAAGACGGTTTTTATACCATACCGGCGATGCGCGTAGGCGGGCCGTACAAAATCACTGTTACATACGTCGGTTTCAATACCGAAGTTTATGACAACGTAACCCTTACCCTGGGTGACGCCTACAATATCAATACGCTGCTGGGAACAGGCGTACAGGCGCTGGAAAGCGTAGTGGTGACCGGTACTGCCCGCAGGGCAACGGCCGATAAAAGCGGGGCAAGCACCAATATCAACAGTCGCCAGCTTGCATCACTCCCCACCATCAGCCGGAGCATTACTGACTTTACCCGGTTGACCCCACAGGCAAACGGAAATAATATTGCCGGCCGTGATGCGCGTTACAATAACGTAACGGTTGACGGGGCCAACCTCAATAACAACTTCGGACTCAGCTCTGATCCGCTTCCGGGTGGTGGCAGCAACCCGATCTCCCTCGATGCCCTCGAGGAAATCAGTGTGAACATTGCCCCTTCAGATGTACGCCAGTCGGGTTTTACCGGTGCCAACATCACCGCAGTCACCAAGAGTGGTACCAACACCTTTAAGGGAACCGCCTATACTTACTTCCGTGACCAGTCTTTCAACGGTATCAACGTCGGCGGACTGAAACTGCCCGAGCAGGCCAAAACTAAATCGAACCTGTATGGTTTCAGTTTCGGCGGACCAATCATCAAGAACAAATTATTCTTCTTTGTAAACGGCGAGATCGAAAAGAACACCCTTCCTTCCGGTATCACCTATACGCCGAAAGGCGGATCGGGCCGCGGTAACGTGTCCAACACGCCGATCGATTCCTTGCGCAAACTGTCCGATTACCTGCGCAGCACTTACGGTTATGAAACGGGCGCGTATGATAACTTTCCCAATTTCACTTCGGAGAACCACAAGATCCTCGGAAGGATTGACTGGAACATCAGCAAGCAGCATAAGCTTACGCTGAAATACAATGAACTGATCAACGACAACGATGTAGCCATGAGCAACAGTATTCCCAACGGCACTAACACGTCGGGTAACTCCTGGACCAGCGTACCAAGGAATGGTGCCAATAACATGTCGTTTGAAAATTCGCAGTATGCCTTCCACAACGTGGTAAGGTCTGCAGCACTGGAACTGAACAGTACGTTCCGCAACCGGTTCTCCAACCAGTTGATCGCTACTTACACCAAGATCCAGACTACCCGTTCTTCCCCATCGTCCATCTTCCCGTTCATTGATATCATCGGAGATAACAACGTTGCCGGTTCTTCCTATGCCACCGGTGCAAGGAATAACTACATGAGTGTTGGTTATGAACCCTACTCCTACAACAATGATGTGAAGAATAATATCTTCAACATCACCGATAACTTCAGCTACTATGCAGGCAAACATACCCTGACTGCGGGCATTACCTACGAGCACCAGTATGTAGGGAACCAGTTTATGCCGGCTTCGCAGAGTTATTATGTGTATGGTTCACTGGCCGAATTCATGAACCCTGCTGCGCATCCGATCTCTTACAGTCTCACGTTCTCGAGGGTACCAGGCGATGATGCACCTTACTCGGCTGAACTGAAACTGGGCCAGCTCGGTTTTTATGTGCAGGATGAAATCAATATCAACAGCCGGTTCAAGATCACTGCGGGCCTTCGGTTCGACAGGCCGATCTATGACGAGCAGCCGATCGAGAACCCTGCCATCACGGCCCTTACATTTCCTGACAAGGACGGTGTTGCAACCAGTTACAGCACCGGCATGTGGCCAAAAGCAACATTCTATCCTTCCCCACGCCTGAACTTCCGGTACGATGTGGAAGGGGACAAAAAACTGATCGTGCGCGGTGGTACCGGTATCTATACCGGGCGTATGCCGTTTGTTTACCTGACCAACATGCCAACCAACAGCGGTATGTACCAGTTTGGTGCTGTTGCAAATGCAGCCCAGCTGTCACAGATCACCTTCAACCCGGACCGGACCACGTGGCAGTCGCTGTTCACCACGCCTGAACCAACTCCTCCAACCGGTGGTTTCGTGCTGATCGATAAAAAGTTCAAATTCCCATCTGTCTGGAGGACCAACCTCGGCCTGGATAAACGACTGGGTAATGGCTGGACCGTATCGGCCGACCTCTTGTACACACGTGATATCAATGCGGTGAGCATGCGCAATGCGAACCAGGTAGATCCAACCGGAACCGTTACACTTGCACCCGGTGTTATCCGCAAAAGTTTTGCAGCCAACACCAATGCTTCCCGCAGGCTTTACGCGGCATACAACAATGCCATCGTTCTTGAAAACAACGGCGAAGGCAAATCATTCGCGATTACCCCTCAGATTTCGAAAGCATTCGGAAAAGGATTCTATGGATCACTGGCCTATACCTATACATTCTCACAGGATGTAACGGGTAATCCAGGCAGCACTGCTGCTTCCGTCTGGAGTGGTAACCCTACTTCCGGAACGCAGAATGACCTTGAACTTTCGTACTCGCAGTACATGGTCCCGCACCGCTTTGTTGCGAACCTGTCCTACCGCCTCGAATACTTCAACCACCTTGCATCCACCTTCTCCTTCTTCTATGAAGGTGCTTCACAGGGCAGCTACACCTATATTTATGGAGCCGCATCCGGTACTGCACCAACCGGCTTCACCAATACGGCCGATGTTAACTTCGACGGTAACAGCTCGGACCTGATGTACATCCCTAAATCGGGTTCTGAACTTACTTTCGTTCCTGTTACCATCAACGGTATCACTTACAGTGCGGCCGAACAGGTGGCTATCTGGGACAAGTATGTTGAGCAGGATCCTTACCTGAAAAAGCATAAGGGCCAGGTGGCTGAAAGGAACGGTGCCCGTTATCCGTTCTACCATCGTGTTGATTTCAGGTACCTGCAGGATATTTTTGTAAACATCGGCAGCCGCAGGAATACACTCCAGCTCAGCTTCGATTGCACCAACTTCCTGAACCTGCTGAACAACAAATGGGGCGTCCGTGATTTCTACACGGTTCAGAATCCGCTGCGTGCAACCAAAAATGCAACAACGGGTGAAGTCCGCTACCAGCTTGGTTCCTATGTTCCGGGTGGTTCCTCTACACCGCAGATCGCCGACAAAACCTTCATCGACAGCTACTCTACTTCGAGTACTTACAGCATGCAGGTGGGTCTCCGTTACATCTTCTAGTAGTCAGCCACACTATAGCCAACCGCCCCTTTACGGGGCGGTTTTTTTATGCGTGTACTCTTCCACTATCTTTGTCACCTAACCTGCTATTATGAATACAATCGATCAGAACCGGAACGATGACAACATGCGGATGGCGCTCAGCGATCGCCGGCAGAAGCTGGAAAAGATCATGGAAGGCGGTGGCCAAAAAGCCATTGCCCGCCAGAAGGAAAAGAACAAAATGACCGCCCGCGAACGCATCAGCTACCTCATGGATGCAGACCAGCCATTTATCGAAATTGGTTCCTTTGCCGGTTTTGGTATGTATGCAGAGGATGGTGGCTGTCCGGCCGGAGGTACCGTGGCAGGCATCGGTTATATCAGCGGTAAACAATGTGTGGTGCTGGCCAATGACCAGACTGTAAAGGCTGGTGCCTGGTTTCCCATTACCGGTAAAAAGAACCTGCGCCTGCAGGAGATCGCAATGGAAAACCACCTTCCGGTAATCTACCTGGTGGACAGTGCGGGCGTATACCTTCCGTTGCAGGATGAAATCTTTCCAGACAAGGAACATTTCGGCCGGGTATTCCGCAACAATGCACAAATGAGCAGCATGGGCATACCGCAGATAGCGGCTGTAATGGGCGCCTGTGTGGCCGGCGGAGCCTACCTGCCGGTGATGAGTGATGAAGTACTGATGGTGGAAAATGCGGGATCCATTTTCCTGGCCGGACCGTACCTGGTGAAGGCAGCGATCGGGGAAGACACCGATGCAGAAACATTGGGTGGGGCAACCACCCACGCACAGATTTCAGGTATTGCCGATTATACTTTCAAAACGGAGCAGGAATGCCTGGACCATATCAAAAAAACGATGGGCATGCTGGCAAACAGGCCTGTAGCGGGTTTCAGCCGTACAACCGCAGCCCTGCCAAAAAAAGACCCGAAAGAAATCTACCAGTATTTCGCCATGGATGGTAAACCATATGATGTAACAGAGATCATTGAACGCATCGTGGATGACTCTTCATTTGAGGAGTTCAAGGAAGATTATGGTAAAACGATTGTATGCGGCTATGGCCGGGTGGATGGATGGGCGGTGGGCATTGTGGCTAACCAGCGGAAGATTGTAAAAAGCGCCAAAGGCGAAATGCAGCTTGGCGGGGTTATCTATAATGACAGTGCCGACAAGGCCGCGAGGTTCATCATGAACTGTAACCAGAAAAAGATCCCACTGGTTTTCCTGCAGGATGTGACCGGCTTTATGGTAGGCAGCCGCAGTGAACATTCGGGTATCATCAAGGACGGAGCTAAACTGGTAAACGCCGTTGCCAATTCGGTTGTCCCGAAGATCACCATCATTACGGGCAACTCCTACGGGGCAGGCAACTATGCCATGTGCGGGAAGGCGTATGATCCACGGTTTATTTATGCCTGGCCTTCAGCGAAAATTGCGGTAATGGGTGGTGAGCAGGCCAGCAGTACTTTACTGCAGATCCAGGTGGCCGGAATGAAGGCCAAAGGCCAGGAGCTGGGCCAGGAAGAACAGCATGCATTACTCAGCGATATCCGTGGTCGTTATGAAAAACAGACCAGCCCCTACTATGCAGCGGCCAGGCTATGGGTCGACGAAATCATTGATCCGGCCGATACCCGCCAGGTCATTTCCGAAGGGATCCGCGCTGCCAACCAGAACCCGCATATGAAAGAATTCAATGTGGGTGTGTTCCAGGTTTAACCATAAAATATGTCTTCAACAATTACAGTGTATACAGACGGGTCCGCAAGGGGAAATCCCGGGCCGGGTGGATATGGAACGATCCTCATGGCCGGACCGCATCGCAAGGAACTTTCGCAGGGATACAAGCTTACCACCAATAACCGGATGGAATTAATGGCGGTGATTGCTGCGCTGGAAGCCATGAAAAAGGACGGTATGCAGCTGAACATTTTTTCTGACAGCCAGTATGTGGTGCGTGCCATCAAGGAGGGGTGGCTGAAGAAATGGATCGCTACCGGTTTTGCCGGGGGCAAAAAGAACAGCGACCTGTGGACGAAATACCACCTGCTTGCGCAGAAGCACAAGATCACGATGAACTGGGTGAAAGGCCATGCTGATAATCCGTTCAACAACCGCTGCGATGAACTGGCTACGCAGGCTGCAGACTCGTCGGAGTTACTGCCCGATGAAGGTTATGAAAGATCACTTGGCAAATAGTTGCGCCTGTTACCGTTACTGTTCCAGTTACTGTTACCGTTACTGTTACTGTTCCAGTTACTAACCGGCCACCTCGGCTTTGGTGGACATAACTGGTTTCAACAGCAGGAAGAATACGCCGAACAGGAGGAACGTCCAGGCCACGTCACCAAGGATAAAGCTGGCGCCAAATCCTTTGATCCATCCGTAGTCGCGATAAAAAGCAAGACCATCGGCGTAACAAAGCATCAGTCCGTCAAACGTTTTCGGCCTCACGAAACCTGCCCCGTTTATCCATACGAGGAAATTGGAGGACAGGAAAAACAGGATGGATCCGGATATCGAGAACAAGGCGATATTGATGGCCGATTTCTTCTTCATCAGCGAGCCAAAGAGGGTGAGCAGGAGGAACAGGATATAGTTGCTGACCTGTCCGTCATAGAAACCCGGTACCGGTGCTTTGCCTGCCAGGAAAAGTGCATGGAACAGTAGGTCGGACAGGAACAGGGACAGGATCGGGATAATCAGTGCCCATTTTTTATCGGATAAAACGGCACCGCCAAATATGGCCATGGCCAGCTGTGGGGCCAGACCGGCAGGCAGTCCCGGAATAACCCGGTATATAGCCGAAGCCAGGAGCAACAGGATAAAAGCGATCATGACAGTCTTGTTCCCTTTCATAGTTCTTAAGTTTCGCTGCGAAAATAATCAATAATTCGGATCAGGCAGGTACCGATGCCTTATATAATAGGGATTTGGCAGTCGCCTGTATTTTTACGTCCTGCCCCGGGAAAATAATCCCGGAAGGTGCGCCTGCATGCAGGTCTACCTTGTCATCCCCGGCAACCAGGCTCACTTCACCGTCAATCAGCAGGAATATCTCCGCTGTTTTAGGTGATACCAGCACGCTGTCGCCCGGCTCCAGTTCAAAACCGCTCAGTTCAAAATCAGGAGCGGGTGTTTTATACACGATCTCTTTGCCATTTCTTACACCTGATAACAACTCCGGATGTGTGGGTTTGCACACCACATGTTTCAGCAGTTCTTCCACATCCACATGTTTGTTGGTAAGCCCGCCGCGTAACACGTTGTCCGAGCTTGCCATTATTTCCACATTCCATCCTTCCAGGTATGCATGGGGTATGCCCGCATCCTGGAAAACGGCCTGGCCTTTTTCGGTGCGAACCACATTGAACAGGTAAATGGAAAATATACCGCGGTCTGTTTCAGAAAAGGTAAGCGCCGCGCGCGCCGCCCAGAAATCTTCCGACGACTTGTCCAGTTTTCCTTCTTTATATAACGGAATGATACGGTCGAGCAATGGGCGCAGCCTGCTGCTCACTTCTTCCTGCGGCATCTTCATTACAAATTCATACACTCCCTGGTAAGAGCCGGATGCAAACACAGGGGCCAGGAAATTAAGTTCCTTCACCGACGCAAGCGTAGCTGCCAGCTTCTCTTCCGGTTTAAATCCATGGAGCAGCCAGAATTCGCCCATGGCCACCATCAGTTCGGGTTTATGATTGCGGTCTTTATAATTGCGCCTGGGATCGGACAATGCGATACCACTTGCTTCTTCCCGTTCGAAATCAATTACCGCTGCTTTTTTATTGGGATGCACCTGGATCGACAACATGTCTTTTACATCAAGTGCCTTGAGCAGGTAGGGAATATTGCCAAAGTCGGCGTTTACTTCAGAACCAAGTCGCGCTGCAGGATCTGCAGCAATATAATCGCGGAGCAAAACGGCATCAGCACCCGCACCGGTCACTTTACAGTCAGCCTGCGGGTGTACACCCAGCCAGAATTCCGCTTCCGGTGTGGATGCTTCCTTTTTTTCCCCCATCAGTTTCGGGATAAACCTCGTGCCACCCCAGTCATAATGCTTCACCGTACCCGTTAATTTACCTATGCCTGCCATAATATCGAATTTAACTTTGGGGCGTAAAGATAAGACATGGCCATACACAATACGCTTGGTAAACTGGGGGAAATACTGGCATTGTCGTGGCTAAGGCAAAACGGTTACGAGGTACTCGATCACAACTGGCGATACGGACGGTTCGAGATTGACGTGGTGGCCTGTAAAACCGGCACGCTGCATTTTGTGGAAGTAAAGTCAAGATATCAATCCCGTTTCGGGAATCCGGAAGACAGTGTTGGTAAA
>SDZZ01000642.1 GCA_004173255.1 Chitinophagaceae bacterium
TGCTAACTTTCATATGCTGATTATCCAAAGGTATCTAAATGCCCATCTCCATTTTATGTTTCCACTGATTTTTCCCAACTGTTTTTCATAGGCCAGCAGGTCCTTTTTCTTAAAGCCCCGAAGGATGGAGACCAGTCCATCCTCCCGGGACATGTCGCTCAGGCCGAAAACAAAGCTCAATGCCTGAAAAAGCCTGTAGGCAATCGCGCTCCTTTGCAGGTCGTTCACCACAATGCCACGCCGAACGTGTTTTTTCATCCTTGACAGCAGCCCGGTAAGCTCCCGGTCGCTGAAGTGGTGCAGGGTAAGGGTGAACAGCATGATATCGCAGGTCCAGCCCGGTTCCAAGGGTTCAAATATGTCCATGCAACGGTAGCTGATGTTCGAAAACCCTGCAGACAGCGTCCTTGCATGGTCCACGCTTGCCTGGTTGGCATCTATGCCTATCAGCTCGAGCTCCAGGCTTTCAAATGCGGGGTGCCTGGCCAAGGTCCGGAGCATATCCCCGTTCCCGCAGCCTACATCCACGATCCGAAGCACCCCGCCCGGGGCAGGATCTCCAAGCAACGCGGCTATGCCCTGCAAGGTCACCCTGTTTCCCCCCAGAAAACGGTTCACCGCTGCGATCTTGTCCAGCGCATCGGTAAGTACCGGGCCCTGCATGGAGAAATCGTCCATCAATTCGCTGCTGGTGCTTCTTTTGCCGGTGTCTATTTTCATAATCCTTTAACGCTGATTGGTTTACCATGTGTGCTTTCGATCATCTTTTTTAACAGCAACGGAAATCTTCCGACAGCCTCCATCGCCAGTCCCTGCAGCACCGTACTTTTTCCAAGGCCCGAAAGCATCCTTCCTGCCCACATCCGTCCGCCAAATGCGTCCTTCCAGGCCTTCTGGTACCCAGTTTCCATTTCCCTGCGGTTTATCAGTCCGTCCCTTAGGTACCCAACTACCAGCTCGCAGGATAGCTTGGCGCTGCCGACCGCCATCGCCATGCCGTTCCCGCACAGCGGATGGATCAGCCCGGCGGTATCGCCGATCATCAGCATATGGTCCTGGACTGCCGGCTGACTGGCGAAGGAAAGCTGCCCGACGCTTATCGGCCCCTGTCCGAGGATGGTGGAACGCTCCAGCACTTCTTTAAGGAACCTGTTGCGGTTCAATACGTTCTGCTGAAAGTTTTTGATGCCGCCGCTTTTCCTGAAGCTGGCATAATCGGCCAGGTAGCAGATGTTCAGCTGCCGGTTTTCCACCATCGAAACCCCGCAGTAGCCACCGGAAAAATTGTTCAGGGAAACCTCGCCCGTAGGAAAATCCCCATCGTAGCGGTAGTGCGCCTTGACCCCTACCGAGGGCGACGACGACCTGTCGGTGTTTTTTCCCTTTTTCGATAGTGCGGAAAGCTTTCCGAACGCACCCAGCACCATTGCCGCCTTGTAAATGCTTCCAGAGGCGGTGGCTACCGAAAAGCGATCGTTATGGTAGCCGACCTCCCTGACCGCATCGAAAATGACCTTAACGCCGCGGGCCAGGGCAACCCTGTAGAGCAGCTGGTCCATGGCATAGCGGCTCAGCCCGAAACCTCCCAAGGGAAGTCCGCATTCCACTGCACGGCCCGAAAGGGTAGTATAGCGCAAAGTATGCAGATTGGACGGGGCAAGCGACCGAAAGTCTACGCCAAGCCAGTCAAAGTAAGGCAGCACCTCATTGGATACATACTCCCCGCAGACCTTGTGCCGCGGGTAGCCGTGCCGCTCGATTAAGGTGACATCCATCCCTGATTTGTTCAGGTGCAGTGCAGCGGTCAGCCCTGCAAGGCCGCCTCCAATAACAAGGACATTCTTTTCTGGAACCATAGACTGCATGCAGAACAAATTTCACCTGCTATTGTTCTAAACCAGCATGCAACAGTTTTGCACACAAACCAGAATCAATTAACAGCTGATTTATGGATTGGCGAAAACTTGCGGCTTATCGCTATATTAGCCTTTCATCCCGAAAGAAAAAATGCAAAAAACCGTTTAT
>SDZZ01000643.1 GCA_004173255.1 Chitinophagaceae bacterium
AAGTAATGAAGTTGATATTAAAACCAACCGCGATCGGGATGAAGCCGAGGATCGCTGCAATGGCTGTTAACAGTACCGGGATGATACGTGTTTTACCTGCTTCGATCACTGCTTCGCGCGTTTTCATTCCACGATGCCTTAACTCCTCTGCGAACTCAATTACAAGGATACCATTCTTTACTACAATCCCTGCCAGCCCAACAATACCAAGGCCTGTCATGAGTACGGATGCTTCCATGCCGAAGATGGAGAAGCCGAGTAATACCCCAATTACACTGAACACAATTTCGGTTAAGATGATCACCGATTTACTTACGGAGTTAAACTGCATCACCAGGGTGACGAGGATTAATCCAAGTGCAACCAGTAAGGCTCCAAAAAGGAATTCGCCGGTTTCTTTCTGATCTTCCCCTTCACCGGTTTGCGTAATGGTAACGCCATCCGGCTTTTTAAAAGAGGCAATATGTCCTTTGATCACTTCATTCACCGCCGTTGCATTGTAACCCTGCGTGGTTAACACATTCGAGCGGATCGTGATCAGGCGTTTCTGGTTCTTGCGCTTCACACTACCGAATGTACTGGTAGGTTCTACTTTCACCAGGGCAGCAATGGGCACTGACTTAATTCCGCCAGTCATTTCGCGGAATGTAACGCGCATATTCAGCAGGTTAGACAGATCCTGGCGTTGCATTTCATTATTGCGCAACTGGATCTTGTATTCATCCTTTCCTTCCTTGATCTTCGATACTTCCCGGCCAAACAGCGCCGTGCGGATCTGCATACCGATCTGTGCAGAAGACACACCTTCTATCAATGCCCTTTCGCGGTCAACGGTTAAGGTGATTTCCGGGTTGTTCAGATCAACATCAAGTTTCAATTCCTCCACTCCCGGCACCTGGATTGAATCGAGGTAGTTTTTTAGTTTAACAGAAGTCTTCACGAGATCGTCAAAATTTTCTGTGGCCACTTCAATATTCACCGGCGCACCTGTTGGCGGACCACCACTTTCCTGATCAACACTTATTTCAGCACCAGGTATGCCGGCCATGGCTTCCCTGATCTTATCGAGATAAGGACGTGTATTGTGCCCTTCTCTTTTTTCATATTCCACAAATGAAACCTGGATACGGCCGAGTTCACTTCTTGTACTTCTATCCTGTACCGAAGGATCTGATGCACCAATGGCCACATTACTGATCACACTTTCCACGATGTCATTTTTCTTACCGGTTGCAGGATCGATTCCCAATACCTTGTTCACTTTCGCTTCCAGTGTTTTGGTAACAGAATCGGTGTACTCCACGCTGGTACCGACTGGTAATTTCAGGTAAACATAGATCTGGTTCGGATCTCCTTTCGGGAAAAACGCAATACCAACACGACCTGAACTAACAGACGCCATGAAGATGACAACGGAGAGGATCAACAAGCCTACCGTGCCCAGTAATAAATGCACCGGGCGCCAGCCTTTCAGGGCCCATTTCAACAGGTTCTCATAGTGACTCATGATCCATGGCAATACCCTGTTCTGGAAGCTATGGATAGCGCCATCCAATACATATTTATTCAACACGATCAGCAGCATGAACAGGATAAGCAGGTTACCAAAAAATGGTGCACCGGCAATATCCAGCAGGACACCGATACCGATACTGATCCAGAAATATTTTTTACGGAAGATGGCAGATTTTTTCTCAGGAGCGCCTTCGGGGTGATTCATAAAATCTACTGCGAAAACAGGGTTCATGATAAAGGCCACGATCAGAGATGCAGTTAAGGTAAAGATGAGCATCGTTGGCAGATAGATCATGAAACGCCCGATGATGCCCGGCCAGAACAACAGCGGGAAGAAAGGTGCCAGCGTAGTAATCGTTCCGGCGAGTACCGGCACAAAAACCTCTCCGGCGGCCATCTTGGTTGCCTTCTCCACCGGGATCTTTCCTTTGCCATCAGTGAAGATCCTGTGGGTATTTTCAATGACCACGATGGCATCATCCACAATAATTCCAAGTCCGAATAACA
>SDZZ01000644.1 GCA_004173255.1 Chitinophagaceae bacterium
TTTTTTTCTCTTCGCAGGACTGCAGTAAATTTGCCGGCGTAATGAAGGTTTGTTGAAATAATTTTCGCCGGTATATATGCCATCAAATTCCACTCACGGTTTTCATTTCCGCAAAGCCACTCCGGCTGATCTTGAACCCATCTGGGTGATACTGCAGCATGCAATAGAACGCCGCCGGCTTGAAGGCAGCAATCAATGGCAGGATGGTTATCCCAATCCGACTGGTATCGGGAATGATATCGAACACGGTCATGGTTATGTCCTGACAGAAGGTGAGGCCATTGCCGGCTACTGTGCTATCCTGGTCAATGATGAAGCAGCATATGCAGATATTCAGGGCAAATGGCTGAGCAATGGCGACTTTGTGGTGTATCACCGCGTGGCGTTGTCTCCCAATTACCTGGGCAAAGGTCTCGCGGCAGTACTGCTGGCCGAGATTGAAAAATTTGCTATGGGTCGAAAAATTTACAGCCTGAAGGCCGACACCAATTTTGACAATAAACCTATGCTCCATCTTTTTGAAAAGATGGGATATGTGTATTGCGGAGAGGTTTTCTTCCGGGGAGCACCACGGAAGGCTTTTGAAAAATTGCTGCGTCCCATTGACTGATGCAGCGTGGTCTGACTTTGCCCGGCATTTTCGTCCTTTGAATTGTAGCCGGGTGAAATATAATTTTGCCAGCAGTCTTTCCTTTCTATGGTGGCGTTTCGCCATGTTTCTCCGGTGTTATGATTCCGTATCCCCCACTTAATTCCACGGTGCATAAAATAAATTTTGTGAAACCAAATGGTTGCAGTTATATTTGCAACCGAACGGCTTCTTATTCTAAAGTTTATCTATGAGACGTGATATTTTCCAGGCGATAGCTGATCCCACACGGCGTGCAATACTTGTGCTCATTGCCATGCAGGCCATGACTCCCAACGCCATCGCCGAACATTTTGATGTAACGCGCCAGTCTATATCGAAACATTTGCGCATTCTGTCCGAATGTGACCTGCTGGCACAAAAACAGGACGGCAGGGAAATTTATTACGGATTGAAAATCGACAAAATGAAAGAGATCGATAACTGGCTGGAACAGTTCCGGAAAATTATGCAGGATAAATTCCAGCAGCTGGACAATGTTCTTATCACCCTACAAAAAAAGAAAAAATGAACTTGTTATTTGACTTCAACGTAGACAAAGAAACATCAACCATCCACATCACCCGTGAATTCGCGGCCGACCAGGACCTTGTGTGGGATGCCTTCACCAAATCCGAAATCCTCGATCAGTGGTTTGCGCCCAAACCTTTTCACCTGCAAACAAAAGAAATGAATTTCCGCGAGGGCGGACGTTGGTTGTATGCAATGGTGTCACAGGAAAAAATTGCTGGCTACAGCCTGGTTGAGTTCCTGGAAATCAACCCAAAGTCAAGTTTCACCACCAGGAATTCTTTCAGCGACGAAAACGGGAACTCAGTCAGCAAGGCGGTCACCTTCTCCATCACCACGAATGATTTCAGTGAAAAAGATGGCACGACCACTGTTCACATCACCAAGAAAATGGCCAGCCTGGCTGAACTGGAAAAATTTGTTGCAATGGGGTTCAGGGAAGGAATGGCAGTGGTACTTCGTGGACTGGAAGATTACCTACAGGCAGCAATGGCTGGCAGGAAATAACTTTGTTGCCGGGAAGGATAGCGTTGGAACGTTCGCCGCCTTTTACCGGAATTCGTTCAGGCGGTGGTGATCGGGGTTAAAGCGATATTGCCATACACGTTCGCCATATACCAGCAAGCTGCAGGAATTCAGGCCAGCACCGCAGAACGTGAAGGAAAAATAGCGTAAGAAAGTTGTCCGTTCATCACAGCCTGGAGCTGCACCATCCACCCTTCCATACGAAGGGCATCAACTATCTTTTCGTAACGGGGATTGTAATCAAGCAGGAAACGACCATTCCTCTGGCGGGAGCGGAAATGAAGCCAGACAGAAAAACGCACCAGTTCAAAATCAGCTTTCGGCTGATAGATAT
>SDZZ01000158.1 GCA_004173255.1 Chitinophagaceae bacterium
CCATTACAAGAGCCCTTTGATCGTCATACAGTTCTTCAAGAATGATATCCGTCGTTACAAATTTCATGTCAAGAGCCAGGCAATAACCGAACATCCCGATCTTAATCAGGTCAATAATGATATTAGCGTCTTGTATGGCAATGCTCGTCATTGATACGGGTTACTGGATTATTTTGTCTCAGGAGCGTCTAATTCTTCGCGGAATTGTGCTAATTTCTTTCCCGCCAGGTTTGCTGCCTTACTCAGACTCACAATTTCTTCTGCTGCTAATCGGAAAACTAAATGCTGAAATCGGTAGCTTTTCTCATTCCCTTTAAATTTGCCAAGACCGATTTCTTTTTTGTTGCCGCCAATTGCCCTCCAGAACTTGCTGACGAAAGTCTTGTCTACGATTCCTTTGAGTTGGGCCCGCATCATGATTGCCTGTATCGAAATTCCAAACTGCTCCTTAATGCTGACGAGCTCTCCCATAGCTATGTTTTTACGCTTGTTGCCGAGCAGTTTTTCGAGACTCCCGTCGGGAAGCAACATGGCGCCGGCAAAAGCGTGGCAGATTCGTTCTTCATCTGCGCCTTTATCGATACTCAGGACCAGATGCCCAAGTTCATGCAGGGCGGTGAACCTTTTTCTCTCAACGGAGTAATGCTTGCTAACCACAACCACGGGGATTTTATCAACCCAGGTGCTTAATCCGTCAAATTTATCATCCGCATCGATTTCAATTACTTTGACGTTGTGTTCCTCCAACATGTCGATCACATTGGGAATCGGATCATAACCAAGATTCCATGCTTTGTTTAGTTGCGCAACCAATCCATCAATCTGTTCGGGATCTGAAATGACTTTGTCTTTGATCGGCGATTTAAACTGGGTAGTGATGCCTAGCAGTTCTTCAACTTCCAGGTAACGCTCCAGATGATCTTTTACCAGCTCGGTAATGCGATCTATCTCTTTCGCTGAAAGGTCAGGAGTCTTCCTGAACGCTATTTCTCCCAGCTCTATTGGCTCCCGCAGGAAGTAATCAGGTTTTACATCAAGGGCGTTGGCTAACGCAATTAACACATCGCTTCCTGGATTCATTTCTCCCTGCTCATACTTGCTTAATGCCTGCTTGGACAGGGCTAAAGTAAGATTGTCGGACAGATCCTGAAGTGACCAGCCCTTCATTTTTCTGGCTGATTTCAATCGTTCGGCAAATGCGGTCATATCAAAACGTGGATTATGTGTAGATAACTTTGGTTGACAAAAATACATAAAAATGAACAAATGTCAACCATTAATATTAAGTTTGATAATTATTTAATTTAAACATTTTTACAATGGCAACAAACGGAAAAACCGGCGACGGTCACAGGAATGGTCAGGTAAAGGACAGGAGTCAGACTTTCAATCCAAAAACTGACAACTGGGTCAAAAGAGACACCCAGACCGGAAAGTTTATGGATGGTAAGGCAGACGACAAACCTTTCAAGGGTGTGCGTAAAGAGCATTAACGCCACCCAGGTCTGCGTCCTCGGGGAAAGAGGGCGGGATTTTCTCTCTTTTTAAACTCAATACGAATGAAAAACCAAAGAACTAGTAAAAAAGCTACGCTTTGCCTAAGTAAGGGCTGTGTAACAGTTTACGGCGAGACCGCTGACTTTGTCAATGGGCTTGTGGTGATCGTTGCAACAATTGCGGCTTTAATTGCTCTAAGTAAGGTTTTGAGATGATTTTGTAGCCTGGTATCCGATAAGGATGCCAGGCTTTTTCGACATTGCCGTTTATTTCTTCAACACCATCTCCTCCCTCGCCACCCACATCCCAATATCCTGCTTGCTCAACGCAGCCGCCATTAAATCCGGAAACTTATCCGGCGTGCAGGCAAACACCGGCACACCCAGGTCTGATAAAAACTGCGCATTCCCATGGTCATAAGACGGAGCGCCTTCATCATTCAGCGCGAGCAGCACAATCACCTGCACGCCGGCCTCAGTCAGTTCAACCGCTTTCTTGCGCATACCTTCATTACTACCGCCTTCATACAAATCCGTAATCAGTACGAGCACGGTATCCAGCGGCTTTGTAATCACCTGCTGGCAATAACCCAACGCCAGATTAATATCGGTGCCTCCGCCCAATTGCACCCCAAACAACAAATCAACCGGATCCTCCAGTTCATCCGTAAGGTCGGCAACAGCCGTATCAAACACAATCATCTTTGTCTTAATAGCCGGAATACTCGCCATCACCGAACCGAAGATCCCGGAATACACCACCGATGTACCCATTGAGCCGCTCTGGTCAAGGCAAAGCACCACATCTTTCAATGAGGATCGTTTTCGCCCATAACCAATCCTGGTCTCGGGAATGATGGTCTTATATTCAGGCTGGTAATGCTTCAGGTTCTTTTGGATCGTCGCAGGCCAGTTGATTTCATTATGCCTGGGTCGCCTCGTGCGGGTACTGCGGTTCAGGCTGCCGGTTATCGCCTGCTGGGTAGGTTGGGTCAGTTTGTTGAGCAACTCATTCACCACCTTCCGCACCACCTGCCGGGCAGTGTCCTTCGTTTTGTCAGGGATTACCCGGCTCAGCGTCATCAGCGTGGCCACCAAGTGAACATCGGCTTCAATCGTCGCAAGCGTTTCCTTTTCAAATAACATCTGGGTCAGGTTCAGTCGTTGCAATGCATCCTTCTGCATCACCTGCACCACCGTATTGGGGAAGAAAGTCCGGATGTCACCAAGCCAGCGGTTCACATTGGGCGAGGAGGGGCCAAGTCCGCCATTCCGCTCGCCGTCATACAACGCCTCAAGGGCCTGGTCCATTTTCAGGTCAGTGCCAGAAAGCGTGCTCCCCGTGCCGTCTTCACGGCCGCCAAGGATCAGTCTCCATTTCCGCAGGTGTTCTTCATTTCCCATCAGGAAGTTTTTAAACCAAATAATTCAAAGATGACGGGCACGCCCAGCATGGCGCGCTGTTCATCGATTTCTGTTTGTTGTTGTACTGCAGCGGGACGATTGCCGGACCTGATTTTCTCCCCGATTTTCCGTCGCTCGGGCTGGGTGAAATTCGCAAAGGTCCTGCGCAGCAACGGCAACACTTCTTCAAATTCTTTTGCCAGCAGTCCCTTTACCCAATCATCGACCACGGCGCGTAACGCATCATCCACCACCAGTAAGGTACCCGTGCCTTTTAAAAATCCTTCAAGCCAGGCGGCAGTAATGGACGGACCGCTGGCGGCAGACATGGAATAGTGGAAGAGCCTGACCTGTTCATCGGCACTGATAATTTTCTGGTCTGCGAGTAAACGGGTGGTGTACCCACTGATCACGGGCGAACTTCCCCGTGAATTGGTAATCACACCGAGTGTATCCAGCCAGGAGACACGGAGTGAATCGATCTGTAAAAGATCAACGGAATTATTGAGTTGCTGTATCAGTTCAACAATACGCGAAGCGGAATCATCATCGATACCGGTACAGGATGGGGGAAGGCTGATACAGATCCTCGTGATCATACTTTCGGCAATGTCTGAAACCAGCTCTGCATCAGTCTTCCGGACGTTTCCATAGCGGGTAATGCTCACCAGCCCGGGAATGACTTCCATCAGTTGGATCACATCGCCGCTCGCCGCCGCAAGGTTATTAATGCGTTCGATCATGGTGGTGACCGCATCGGGTAACTCTGATGGAATGGTGAGTGCGAGCAGTTCACTGACTTCGGACAACAGGGTAGAGGCAGACGCTTTTTCGGTAACAAACCTCGTAGCGGCTTCGACAGTAGTGTTGCCGTAAGTACCGAGTTCAATAATCCGGATAGAATAATCGGGCGACCACTGCAATCGCCATTGTTCCTTAAACGTGCCTTTGCCGCTGACATGCGTTTGCTGGCCCCAGTTGATCCCAAGCAGGCGAAGGCGATGCAGGAAAATACTTTTCTCAAGATCGGTTTCCTTGCGAAGATCGAGCAGCAGGTCTTTCCAGTCTGCCGTTACCGGTAGTCTTAATCGTTTCTGCGTTTTCTCAATATCCAGCTGCAGCGGCGGTTTGGGAATACTCTCCGGCACCGCACCAATACGGTCGCTCACAATCAGTTCATGGTTCACCAGCGACATCATCATCGGTTCGCCGTTGCACAGCACACTGAGCGTAGCTTCATTTAATTCGTCGAGACCGGATTTTGGCATGCCGCGGAGGGCCGAGAGGGTCTCCGCCAGCCTCACCGCTTCAATCACATGGGCCACCGATGTGTCCATGCCTTTGGATCTGAAAAGCCGCGCCACGGAGCTCATCCATAAGGTGCCGTCATCCGCGGGCTGGTTCCATAAATGATGGTACCAGCCGGGTGATAAAATGCCGGCGCCATATCCACTGAAAAAACTCAGGCGGTCGTAGGTCCAGGGCACCCAGGTACAATCAACTTTTACTTTCGCAAGGCCTTTGAGTAAATCATTATCTTCTTTTGCCTTGGGCATATTGGTTAATGCCGGCGCATGCCAGGCACCACAGATCACCGCTATTTCGGTGTACATTTCTTTTTGCGCATCGCGGATCATCTTGCGCATGTGGGCTTCGCGTAAATCCTCAATCCGGTCGGGCGTTTGCGGAAGGGTTTCGCGTAACGCGGCCATGGCTTCATTGATGGCGATAAATACTTCCTCATCACCCTGGCGATGTTCAAACATCTGGTCCCACCATTTTTCCGCATCGGTGTACCCCGCGGCTTCGGCGAGCCAGGAGATGGGGTCACGGCGGACTTCTTCTACGGGCGGGGGATCGGTTGCTAGTTCTTCTTTGATTGTTTCAACGAGGTTGTTTGCCGGGGTGTTGTTTTCATCGCCATTCGATAACTCATGTGAGATTGTTTCTGATCCGTCTTTATCGATCAAGTTATCTGTCACCGTGGCTTTATTGTCATCCTTGTTATGTGGTTCCGCAGTTTCCTGATGGGTCTTTTCTCCAGATTGGTTACCCGTTTCCGATTGATCCTTCCCCTTCTCCGCCATTTTATTCGATACCGGCAGGTCAATAAACCTGACCGGGATTTTATGTTCATTGGCAAATAAGATCGCCTGCCATTCAGGGGAGAATTCAGCGAAGGGGTAAAATGACGAGTCCTGCGGATCCGTGGGTTGGTAACACAGGATCGCCACAGGAGGTTGCAGCCCGGCATCACCCACCCATGGCAGGATGGAATCGGCTTCGGGCGGCCCTTCCACGAGGATAATATCGGGCCGGAGTTTCTCCAGGTAGGCCTTTACGTTCTTTGCAGAACCGGGTCCATGATGTCGTATACCAAGTATGTGAACGGACATGTTTTAAAATTAGGTTCGGGGATCAGCGCGCGTGGTGAATCAGATTCCAAGATCCCGGCACGCACGATAAACATCTTTCCATTCGTCGCGTGGTTTCACCACTGTTTCGAGGTACTCCTGCCACACAAGTTTGTCCTGGACCGGATCCTTAATGATAGCACCGATAATCCCTGCAGCGAGATCGTTTGCTTTCATTGCCCCGTCACCGAAATACGCGGCCATGGAAAGCCCGTTGTTCATTACTGAAATAGCCTCAGCTGTACTGAGTGTACCAGTTGGTGATTTCACTTTTGTTTTTCCATCCATTGTAACACCTGATCGCAGCTCGCGGAAGATGGTCACAATGCGACGAATCTCTTTCAGCGGCGGTGCTTCAGCAGGTAATTCCATCGCCTTGCCAAAACTTTCCACTCGCTGGCGTACGATTTCAATTTCTTCCTCGATCGATTCAGGAACGGGAAGGATTACGGTATTAAACCGGCGTTTTAACGCACTTGACAGTTCATTTACCCCTTTATCACGGTTGTTGGCGGTCGCGATAATATTAAATCCACGTATCGCCTGAATCTGCATGTTCAGCTCAGGAATCGGTAATGACTTTTCTGAAAGGATCGTAATCAGCGCATCTTGTACATCGGCGCCAATACGGGTCAACTCTTCTATACGGACAATCTGGCCTGCCTTCATTCCCCGCGCGACCGGTGTTTCCACCAATGCCTTCTCAGATGGACCATCCGCGAGTAATCGCGCATAGTTCCATCCATACCGGATCGATTCTTCACTGGTGCCCGCGGTTCCCTGTACAATCAAAGTTGAATCACCACTGATAGCTGCCGCCAGGTGTTCGCTTACCCAGCTCTTGGCCGTACCGGGCAATCCGTACAATAATAACGCACGGTCGGTGGTCAGCGTGGCCACCGCTATTTCCATCAACCGCCGGTTACCGATGTATTTCGGTGTAATCTCGAAACCATTGCCTAGCTTGCCTCCTACGAGATAAGTCACTACCGACTGCGGTGATAATTTCCAGTTGGCAGGGCGTTTCCCGCTATCCTGTTTGCCCAGTTCTTCCAGTTCCTGTGCAAAAACCTGTTCAGCATGCTGGCGTAAGAATGATGACATGATAATTTGTTTAATCGTTAAATATGGTGGTTGTAGATTGTTTCAGGGAAAGGAGTTTGCTGATATGATCCAGCATATCGCTCCAGCCGGGAGGTGATCCCGGTGGATTGAGCCTGGTTAATTCACTCAGCAGCGACACCGGGATTTTATCAATGTTCCGGTTATACCACCCGCGGTTGAACGTCCACGGGTCCTTGAGGCCGTGCACAATGATCGTCCTGGCAAGGTCCACTGGCCATTCTTTCGTGAGATGGAGAGCGATCTCCAGCATTTCCCGCGGTTGTTTCTGGAACAAGCTGGCGGCGATGGTTGCCTGGCGGTCTTCCGTTAAAAGGTAAACTACGTGAGTGAATGCAGTGCTAGCTTGTTTACTCAGCACCTCCGCCCATCGTGTGTCCCTGAAAAGCGAAGTGGCATTGACAATGGCAGGCAGGTATTTTTTTGTTATGGTGTTCTTTTCAAAGACTTCGAGGACTACTTCGGGTGATTCCTGGGATATCGATTCCCAAAAGACTGGTGGCACGGAAGAAATAAGCTGGTATAATATATACTGGTCATCGGTAAAATCCTTATTGGGGCTAAGGATGTCAATGCCGATTTTTTTCAACCCATCCACATCTGATGGAATTTTAAATTCAAGGGAACGTTTCGTACTCAGTCCGAGTATTCCTTTTTCTTTTTTATAATTAACCAGTTCAAGAAGGACTTTTTCAAATTTCAATACAGCTGCCGATCCTGCAATCTGCTTCAATAAACCCATGGCCGCATCTTTTACCTTTTTACTTTTTTCAGTTGCCAGCTCTTCGAGGAAAGGGATATCAACGGATGTTGGATGTTCAGCCAGTACCGCCAGTAATTCCTGTTTAATCCCTGCATCTTCAGCAGCCCACGTCTTTTGTAACCACTGGATCGCCACAGCCGGATCTTCTTTGCGGATCGTGGCAAGAACGATCTTCCGCTGCGCGGTGGTGCCATTTTCCCAGACCACCGATGGGTCATCGGAAGATGAATAAACCCATGCAGGATTAAAACCTGCCAGCCATTTGCCCCTTTCTCCGCAACATTTAGTGATAGCCTGCTGGAATTCTCGATGCTGGGTTCCATATTCTAGTAACAAGGGTATGAATTCGGGAGATACTACCTGGTTGTGCGCAGAGCAGTTGTTGAGCCAAAGTTCAACCAGGGCAGGGCTTTCGGCGTCGAACAGATCCTTAAGCAGGGAAGCAGCGTTAGTTGAAGAGAACTTTTTTTCTTCCGGTGGACACGGAGCCAATGCCAACGCTGGTTTTGATTCGGGGATCGTACCGCAACGACGATAATTCAATAACAACGCCGATACACGAAGGAAGTTTTCCTCCCGTTCGGTTTCATCTATCAGCAATTGTTTACCAGCTTCCTGTAGAATTAAAGGTAGCTGCATCGGATCGACCGGTTTACGTTCGGTGCCTAGTAAGGAAGTATTTACATGATCACTCCAGGCCAGCATCAGATTATTTTGTAATGAGTATCAGACCAGAGTCCAATCGGTTCAAATTGATCATCTTTCCCAACCACTGCCATATCAAGTGGCTCGCCTCCGCTCAATGCGAGGATTTTCCATAGTCCATTCCCCGTTTTCCTGAGATGGCGGATTCCTCCGTGTTCATCTTTTAACCACCACCGCTCAAGGTATTTGACAGGTGTGAGACCACTCACAAGGTAGGGTCGTTCATTACTAAACGGCAGGAGCGAGTTGACCTGCGTCTCCTGGTTGGCCACATCATTCCATCCACTGAACAGGTTTACGTTATTTACGGGCTTCGTAGCTTTTTGTTCCGTAATAATTGCCCGTAAGGGAGCAGCGGATGGATAGTACACGATGGTCCCTTCAAATGCCGCGCCCGGACTGAGGATGATTTCCATTCCCTGTCCCCGTACAATGAATTGCAGGACCAGTGCATATTTTTGGGTCCTGTTTCCGTACAACCAGAATCGTTCAGTGGTGATAGCATCGTCCTCGGTTACCTGTTTACCGATCACCAACCATGTATCGGTTATGCCAGGTTGCTTTTTCAGTTCTTCCTGTGATTGGGTAAATCCGATCGCGGTGCGGAGATCATCCTGCAATGCCGGGTTCACCAATTCCTTGTTTTTGAATCCACTGGTCACCAGGTAAATCCGGGTCAGTTGTTCCAGGAAATCCGAATGCCATGTTTCGGCGGATCGGTTCAGGTTTGCCAATTCCCGGATCATCCCCGCTAAACCGGGTGCCTGTGCATCCACCATTCGTTTGGCCATGTTCTCAAACCATGACCGGTCGCGACTTTGCACCTGCAGGATGCCGCCGCGGATAATATCTTTTATCCAACCGCGCCTGCTGGCGTTTCGCCTGCGCCTGCGGATCGACCTGTTTGGTTTCCTTCGCGTCCTTGACCTCTGCTTTCTCTGAACGTTTACCCAGCCAGTCGCTGACCCACGCCGGTTGTTCGGTTTTTGTGAAGGCATCCGGTTGCCGTGTATATAAAAGGAGTAAGCCCAGCCCGTGTTTGCACGGAAACTTTCGACTGGGGCACGAGCACTTGTATGCAGGGCCCCGCAGGTCAACCACTGCTTGATACGGCTTCGAGCCGCTGCCCTGACACAGCCCCCAGAGCGCGAGACCGCTACTGCCGGCATGGCTCCACGAACCAGCCAACTTGCGCGCAGCGGCCAGCGATGCGGCGTCGGGAGCTACCGACGCCACCTGCCCAGCTGTCCACGGCGAAGTCACTCGACCACAGTATGACAACCCGCTGACATCGCAGAGTCAGGCCGATTCTTTAGTGAATCAGCTCTTGACTCGAACACATATTCGAGTATGGTTTGAGGTGGGGATCGGGGGATTCAATGAGTATCAACACATCATCTGACGTCGTTTGTG
>SDZZ01000159.1 GCA_004173255.1 Chitinophagaceae bacterium
TCGACCAGGCGGCGGCTGATAGTCTTGCGCAGGTTGCTCATTTTTTCAGTCCTTGTTTCGCGGCTGAAAAGGGAGGCACCATTGAATGTTTTCTTACCGGGGTTATTGAGTGCCGCCAGGACATCATCCTTCATGATCTTGCCCTGGAAGCCGGTTGGTGTAACCTGCTTGGGATCTACCTTTTTGTCGGCGATCATGGCGCTGGCAACCGGGCTTGCCTTAATATCATTCGGCACAGACGTGACCGGCGCGGAAGACTGTTTTTCTTCTGCTCTGGGCGTCTCTTTCGGGGCCTCTGTTTTTGTTTGCTTTGGCTGTTCCTTACCCTCGGGTTTGGCTGCGCTTTCATCAATGGAAGCAAGCAGGTCACCGATCTTCAGGGTATCGCCTTCGCGCGCACCGGTTTTCAGTACACCGGCCTTCTCCGCATTCACTTCAAATGTCGCTTTTTCACTTTCCAGTTCGGCGATCACTTCATCCCTTTCCACGTATTCGCCGTCTTTTTTGGTCCATTTCAACAGGGTTACTTCACTGATAGACTCCCCGACTGTAGGTACCTTTATGTCAATCGCCATATTACTTAGTTGATTGCAGCGAATTTCGTCAAAAAAAGTCAACTATCCCAGTTTCTGCGGATTTCCTTAATTTTAAAAATGTCACTCCGGGATCTTTCTGTCCTAGCCATTTCGACGCTGTTGTTTGCCACTGAAGGTTATTGCCAGAAGTACAACTTCGAGAATTATTCGGTCAATGAGGGACTTCCCAATAATGTGGTGCGGTCCATCGCCCAGGACGAACTCGGCTTCATGTATTTCGGAACCAACAACGGGCTCGCAGTATACGACGGCAGCCTCTTCTCCCCTTTTTTACTTCCGGGTACGGGCAGCGGCCAGCAGGTATTCCGCATGAAAACGGTTTCCTCCAGGAAACTGTGGATCGATTATGCCGGCAACAAGGACCTGCTCTGGATCCGCAAAGGGATCCTGGAAAGACCGGGATTGCGCAACCGCTATGACATCAACAATATTTACGAAATGGGCGGCGACACGCTGGTGTGCACCGACTGGGGCCTTTACCGGCTGAAGAAAAAAGAACTGGTCCGCATACCCCTTGGAATGAAAAATGATGACCGTGTGATCCATTTCCTGTTCCAGGTGGATGATCACCGGGTACTCGTAGGACGTAAAGGTTTTTCAATGGCGCTGCTGTCGGCCGGCAACATGGAAAAACTCGATGAAACCAAAGACGATATTTCGGTAAACGATATCCGTGAGGGGCCCGATGGCAACCTCTGGATCGCCACCGATTCACACGGCCTGGTGATCATCGATGGAATCCAACTGAAAAAAGGCCATATTGTTTTCCTCCCCCATCCTGCTTCCCTCTCCTTTCTTGGTAAGGAAGATATTTTCTGCATAGCTGCCAACCGCGATGACCAGAGCCTGCTGATCGGCACTTCCCACTACGGCATACTGAACTATCACCGCGACGGTTCGCTGACCAGCATGACAAAGAACAATGGCCTGTCGGGAAATAAGGTCAACTGTATGTTCCTTGACCGCGATAAAACCTGGTGGATCGGGACAGACTTCGGGGTCGACAAGCTGACCAGCACCAGCTTTATGTTTTACGGGACTGAAGACGGCACTGCCATCGGCAGCACATTCCGTATTGAAAAAGACAGTTCGGGACGAACCTGGTTTTTCGGCAACGAATATTTTTATTATACCGAAAATGAACTGGCGGTCAGGGCCGAATACCCGCCCGGGGTGGAGAAGATTGCACTGGGATCTTCCGCTACAAAGGATGGCATATGGGTGAGTGTACCCAACCATCTTTTTTACATAGATACGCGGGCACGGAAACCCATTGTGCATAATGCAATCCATACCAATGATACTTACCGCCGCATGGTGAAATGGGAAAACTGCATCATACTTGGTGGAAAGTCGGGGCTCGCCATGCTCGAAAATAACCAGGTGAAAATGATCGATGACACGTTCATCGATATCCGTGCACTTTGCAAAGACCGGTACAACAAACTCTGGGTCGGAACATTTTCACATGGCATATACCGGCTCGACCTTCAGAAAAGCAGCAAGGGGCTACAGCCCGTGCGGATGCAGCAGATCCTCGACAGCAACAGTAATTATAATCGCTTCCTTGCGCTGATGGCCGATGATAAGGGCCGCATCTGGGCAGGCACCAGGTTTCACGGGGTGTATGTATACGAAGTGTCGGAAAAGACTGCAGTTAAGAAATCCGAGTTTGGTATGAAGGAAGGGTTGAGCAATAACTCCGTTACGAGTGTGACACAGGTACCTGGCGGTGACACATGGATTGGCACCAGCACAGGGTTTGACCGGTACAGTGAAAACGAGAACGGTTCACAGATTGTGCGGCTCAGCCGCCACTACCGGTTCAATAACTCAGTGAACCAGCTGGTATCGGACAGCACCTGCCTGTGGGCAGCCACAGATGTGGGAGCGATACGGATCAGTCTCACGCGCGAGAAGTATTACCAGTTCCCCACCTACTTCAAGGAAGTAAGTTTCCCCGATTCAACACGTCACATTTTCAGTACCGATACGACCCTGTACCTGAAGGCTGATGAAAATTCATTCAGCGTCAGTTTCACCGCACCATTCTATATTAACGAACAGCAGACACAATATTTCTACCGGTTGGTGCACGATGGCCCGCGGGGCGACTGGATCGAAGTACGCGCCAACCATAGTATCAACTTCAACTCACTGCGGTCGGGAAAATACACGCTCGAACTCCGGTCAATTCCGTTTAACGGGCAATCGGGTTACCTGGTATCGCGGCTGGGGTTCATTATTGCTACCCCGTTCTACCGCAGTACCTGGTTTATCGTATTGCTTGTCCTGCTGGGGATCCTCCTGGTGTACCAGTTTGATGTGGCGCGGAATAAAGTGGATGAATCGAGCGAAGTACGGCCGCTGCTCGACCGTATTTATACAGGCTCGGGTCAGGTAATGGAAAACATGAATGATATTGTCTGGTATGTAAACCCGAAGAACGATTCGTGGGAAGATATCCTGGTCAGGATGCGTGAGTTTGCCATCCCCATACTGGAAGCCCGTAACATCGATGTGAATTTTACGGCAGATGAAAAACTGCTTGGCCATAAACTCTCGATGCATCAACGGCAGAACATCTATTACATCTTCAAGGAGGCAGTGAATAACACGGCTAAATATTCGCAGGCTACGAGGGTCGATATCAGCCTGGTCCGTTCAGGCATTTCACTGGTGCTGTCGGTCCGCGACAATGGCAGGGGTTTCGCGGGCGAGACGGTCCGCAAGGGTAACGGCCTGTTGAACATGCAGCAGCGTGCATTGGCGCTGAATGGTTTACTGACCATTGATTCGGTGCCGGGCATTGGTACACACATCAGGCTGGTACTTCAAATCCCCTGAATTAGCGATAGTAACAATCTGACTGAAACGATAATTTTATAGGATGGACCACAAAATGATTAAAGTTGCCGTGTTCGATGATAATGAGCTTCGCCGGGAAAGCCTTGCACTGCTCATCAATGCTGCACCGGATATGGTTTGCACGGGTACCTTTCCTGATTGCAGCAATACGGTAAACGATTTGCTTCGCGCCGATCCGCAGGTGGTCCTCATGGACATTGATATGCCGGTTGTAAACGGCATCGAAGGGGTAAGGATCATCCGTACGAAGTTCCCGCAGGTACAGATCCTGATGCAGACGGTTTTTGAAGACGACGAGAAAATCTTTGCTTCCATCTGCGCGGGTGCTTCGGGTTATATCCTGAAAAAATCAACCCCGCCACAGATCATCCAGGCCATTGAAGATGTGTACAATGGCGGTGCTGCCATGACGGCTTCGGTAGCCAAACAGGTGATCCGTGCATTCCAGCAGAATACCTTCATCGAGAATAATGAAAAGATTGAACTTTCGCTCCGCGAGAAGGAAATACTGGCCCTGCTGGTGAAGGGCCTCAGCCATAAAATGATTGCGGCAAACTGTAATATCAGTTACCATACCGTTAATACCCACGTAAAAAATATTTACGGCAAACTGCAGGTCAATTCGGTGGCAGAAGCGGTGGTGAAGGCACTGAAGCAAAAACTGGTATAAAAAAATCCCGGCTACTTTCATAACCGGGATCTGTTACTAACTCATCTATCGTTCATTCGGGGCCGCGGTCAGCTACTCATTGCGACTCCATTTGTTTTGTTGTCGGAGACCGGTATTGCGGCACTGCCAGTATATTCATTACCGGGGTCAGATACTGAAAGCGGTTTCAATAATTTCTTCCTGTTCCTGTTTGTGGATCTTCATATAACCAGTGGCTGGCGATGCAGATGGCTGGCGGCTGATCACGCCGTAGTTGATCGTCTTCAGGTTCATTTGCAGGAAAGAGGCGGCACCCATATTGAGTGGTTCTTCCTGAACCCAGAACCAGGTTGCCTTGCTGTATTTCGCGGCCATTTCTTCCAGTTGTTTATAAGGCAACGGGTAAATCTGCTCAAGCCTGACCACGGCAACATCCTTACGGTTATCCCTTGCCTGTCTTTCGGCGAGGTCAAAATAGATTTTACCGGTACAGAACAGCACCTTCCTGACCTGCGATGGATCTTCTACGAATACATCATCGATCAGTTCGCGGAATCCACCTTGCAGGAACTCCGATTTGGGCGAATAACTGCCGGGGTGCCGGAGGTTTGCCTTCGGTGAAAAATTGATCAGGGGTTTACGGAACGGCCATGCCAGCTGGCGACGCATGGCATGGAAGAAGTTGGATGCGGTGGTAATGTTGGTGATTACCATATTCAGTTCCGCACACATCTGGAGGAAACGTTCCATCCGCGCGCTGCTGTGTTCAGGTCCCTGTCCTTCGTATCCGTGCGGCAGCAACATAACCAGGCCGTTCATGCGGTTCCATTTCTGTTCTGCCGATGAAATAAACTGGTCGATCATGGTCTGCGCACCATTTACAAAGTCACCGAACTGGGCCTCCCACAGTACCAGCACTTCAGGGTTTGCCATACCAAAACCGTATTCGAATCCAAGCACTGCATACTCGCTGAGGAGGGAATTAAAAATCCGGAACTTCCCGGTGTCGCCCGGAATCCTGCTGAGCCTGTTGTAAGGGGCGTCTGTTTCTTCATCACGCAGTACGGCATGGCGATGGGAGAAGGTTCCCCGGCACACGTCCTGCCCGCTCATGCGCACGTCCTTGTTTTCGGCAAGGATGCTGCCATAGGCCAGTAACTCACCGGTTGCCCAGTCGAGTTTTTCTTCCGTTTCAAAGAGTTTTATTTTATCCTGCAGTATTTTTTCGACTTTGCGCAACGGTTTGAATGACTCGGGCCATTGCATCATGGCGGTGAATACTTTGGTAAAATGTTCATCGCTGACCGCAGTTACCGGTGACTGGTCAAAGTCTTCCGCAGTGGCCCTGCGAAGATTTTTCCACCAGATCTCAGGTTGCTGGTAGGTGTAAGGGAGTGGCTTCTGTTTTACTTCGTCGAGCCGGTCCTGCAGGTCTGACCAGAATTTCTTTTCCATTTCCTTTGCCATATCCTGCGCATCGTCCTCGCCATGCTCCATCAGGTATTTAATGTATACCTCACGTGGGTTCGGATGTTTTTCAATCAGCGCATACAGGTGTGGCTGGGTAAATTTGGGATCATCCCCTTCATTGTGCCCGTGTTTGCGGTAGCATACCATATCGATGAACACATCGGTATTGAATTCACTGCGGTAACGTGCCGCTATCTCTGCGCATTTAACGACCGACTCTGCATCGTCACCATTCACGTGGAGTACGGGTGCCTGGATCATGGCTGCGAGTGAGGTACAGTAATCGGCACTTCTGGCATCATCGAAATCGGTTGTGAAACCGATCTGGTTGTTGATGACGAAGTGGATGGTACCGCCGGTATAATAACCCTGCAGTTTACTCATCTGAACCACTTCATATACCACACCCTGGCCGGCTACGGATGCGTCGCCATGGATCAGGATAGGCAGTACTTTATGATAGTCTTCATCGTGGAGGATGTTTGCGCTGCTTCTTGCAAACCCGATTACCACCGGATCCACCGCTTCCAGGTGCGATGGGTTGGGCATCAGTTTCAGGTGCACTTTTTTCTGGTTGGGCGTTTCAACTTCGCTGCCGAAACCGAGATGATATTTTACATCACCGCTGCCCATGGTCTGGTCTACAGCACCGGTCCCTTCAAATTCGCTGAAAATATGCTCATAGGTTTTACCCATGATGTTTGCAAGGATGTTGAGCCGGCCGCGGTGTGCCATACCGATCACTACTTCTTTTACTTCGAGGTCAGCCGAAGTATTGATGATGGCATCGAGCGCAGGGATGGTGCTTTCACCTCCTTCCAGCGAAAATCGTTTCTGGCCCACATACTTTGTATGCAGGAATTTTTCAAACATCACGCCCTGGTTCAGTTTCTCCAGCACCCTTTTCCTTTTATCGAGCGAAAGGGGATGGATAAAATTGCGTTCCATTTCATTGGTCAGCCAGTCTACCTTTTTCTGGTCACTGATGTATTTAAATTCTATTCCCACGTGTGCAGCATAACACTTCTTCAGGTGGGTAATGATATTGCTGAGGGTGGTAGTGCCAAGGCCAATCAGGTTACCGGCGAAAAATGACTTGTCGAGGTCCGCTTCGGTAAAGCCAAAGAACCCCAGGTCAAGGTTCGCATTCCGGTCTTTGCGGCTGCGAATGGGGTTGGTGGTGGATACCAGATGGCCCTTGTTGCGGTAGCCGAGGATCATGCGGTAGGCACCCAATTCTTTTTTCCAGTCCACCCCATCGGCAGTTACGTGGGCAGGTGCGGTGTCGGTATGTGTGGTGCCATTGCCGTTCGACTGGCCGTTACCGTTGGTTGCCACCGGTCGGTTCTGGCTGGCGGCAAAGTCAAAGCCTTCAAAAAATTTACGGAACTCCGGGTCAACGCTGTCAGGGCTCTTTATGAAATCCTGGTATAAAGTTTCGATAAATGCCGGAGAGGAACTGGTTATATAGGAAAAATCCTTCATTGTGGGCGAATTTGGCTTACAAATATCGCTTAAAAACTCGGAAAAGCGAGTGGTTATTGTGATGGTTTCAAGGTTTTTAACGCCAATTTGCCGCGCAATCATCAGCAGGCTGCACCGTCTCCCGGCCGGGACGCAAACAGGCCATCGCCTTATCTTTGCACTCTGCGGCTGGCGGGAATAATGTTTTCAAATAGACCCGGTAAAATTTGGCATTTCCCAAAGTCACCCTTACCTTTGCCGTCCCTTAAAATTGATACAATGGCTAATCACAAGGCAACAAAAAAAGATGTCCGTCAGGCGGCAAAACGTCGGGAAAGAAACAGGTATAACGGTAAAACCACCCGTAACGCTATCCGCTCACTGAAAGCGACTGAAGGTGCAGAAGCCGTAGGCAAACTGCCCCTGGTTGCCAGCATGATCGATAAACTGGCTAAACGTGGTGTAATCCATAAGAACAAAGCTGCTAACCTGAAAAGCAAGCTGAGCCGCAAGATCCTTGCTGCGAAGTAATCTTTTGAAGATATTTTTTAAAGGCGTCCCCTCCCGGGATGCCTTTTTTTGTGCGGTCCTGTTCCTGCAATGATTCCCCGCTGGCGGCATGTTTCCGCATCCGGTTGGTCGACCATTGCCGTTTCACCGGCTGCCTGGACATCACCCGATGTCCGGCTGGCTGGCCGTTACCCTGTTGCCGGCTGCTCGAGCATCACTCTTTGTCCGCTATCTGACAATTATCCTTTCCCCGGCTCGTTGACGCTTACCTTTATCCGGCTGGTTGACCACTACCCTTTCTCCAGCTCGTTGACCACTACCCTTTCTCCGTCTGCGTGAACATGACATTTGATCCGGCCTCGTTTTTTCGAAGCGTTTTATTTTATTTTTCGCTTGCTGAAGTACTTTCGCTTTGCCCGTTCACCGACAAACATTTTACATGCGATCATTATTTACCTGCTGTGTATTGCTGACCAGCTTTTTCCTTGCTTCCTGTGTAGTACTTTCCGCCCAGTCAGGGTCTACGAAGTTTGAAAAATCCGGCGGCACCCAGACACCGGCCTATCCGGAGATTATTTCCTGGTGGCAGCAACTTGACCAGCAATCAGGAAAGGTCAGGATGCTCAGCATGGGGATGACCGATGCCGGGTTCCCGTTACACCTGGTGATCATTTCTGAAAATGGTGACAGCGATTTTGAAGCCGTCCGTAAACGCAATAAGAGAATTATCCTGATCAATAACGGGATCCATCCGGGTGAACCGGATGGCATTGATGCCAGCATGCTGCTGGCTCGGGATATAGTGGCGAAAAAGTATACGCTGCCGGCCAATATTGTGCTGGCTATTATCCCCGTTTATAATATTGGCGGATGCCTGAACAGGAGTGCCGACTACCGGGTTGACCAGAACGGTCCTGAAGAATTCGGCTTCCGCGGCAACTCGCAGAATCTTGATCTCAACCGCGACTTTATCAAGGCCGATAGCAGGGATGCGCGGGCATTTACCGAAATATTCCAGCTGCTGAACCCCGATGTATTTGTCGATAACCATGTGAGTAATGGTGCCGATTACCAGCATGTGATGACGTTGATCACGTCACAGCACAACAAATTGGGCGAGGTGATGGGAGAGTTTATGCATAACCAGTTTGAGCCAGCGCTTTTCACCATCATGAAAGATAAAGGATACGACCTTGCCCCCTACGTCAATTTCTGGGGCGGCAGTAAAGTAGAGGACGGCTGGCAGGAGTTCTGGGATAGCCCCCGTTACGGAAGCGGTTACGCAGCATTATGGAATTGTTTTTCTTTTATTCCGGAGACCCATATGCTGAAACCTTACCTGCAGCGGGTACAATCCACCTACGCATTAATGCAGTCTTTTATAGAATTCACTTCGGCCAACAGCGAAAAGATCAGGGACACGAGGGAGAGGGCCAGACAGGCTACCATGGCGGCTTCCAGCTTCCCTGTGAAGTGGATGGCGGACAAGGAGAAATTCCGGAAAATTACTTTTCGCGGTTATGAGAGCGGGTCAAGGATAAGTAATGTTTCGGGTCTGCCCCGTTTATATTATGACCGCACAAAACCATTTGTGATGGACATTCCGTTTTACGATGGTTATAAGTCCACCGGATCGGTTACTGCACCAAAAGCCTATATCATACCCCAGGGGTGGTGGAAGGTCATCGAGCTGCTGCGGCTGAACAAGGTATCGATGAGGTCGTTCAGGGCCGATACAACCATAGAGGTGGAGGTGTATCATATTGATGAATATAAATCTGCGCCACGACCCTATGAAGGACATCATCCCAACACCGATGTCAAACTACATACCACCGTTGAGAAAGTCACCTACCGGAAGGGGGACTATTATATTCCAATGAACCAGCCTGCCAATCGTTTTTTAGTTGAGACGCTGGAGCCCCAGGCCGAAGATTCGTATTTTTCCTGGAACTTTTTTGACGGCATACTGGGCCAGAAGGAAGGTTATTCTGCCTATGCGTTCGAGGATATTGCGGCGGACTACCTTAAATCCCAACCCGCTATACGGGAGGGGCTGGAGAAGCGCCGGGCCGCCGACTCTTCGTTTGCAAAAAGTGCATCGGCCCAGCTCAACTATGTTTACCAGCAATCAAAGTGGTTTGAACCATCTTACCTCCGGTATCCGGTGACACGGGTGGTAAAATAATAGTGTTTGTTTTACTTCGCGTTTTCGATGCGGACGTTATTTGCCTTCGTGAATTTCAACTGGGCTGCCTGGTAAGAACTTACCACGTTATCCTTTTCTTTCAGGACGGTTGCCAGGCGTTGCCATTCGGCACCACGTTCTTCGTCAGTTGATTTTGAAGCTACGCTTGAATATCCGGCATAAATACTTTTCATGTAAGAAAAATAGCGGATCGAAGCCTGTTTGAAATCCCCGGCACCAGTTACATCAGGTACCTTGAGTTTGTCAATTTTAGAGATGGCATCACCGATACTGCTTTCCATCCGTTTGCTTGCTGACTGGACGCTGTCCCATTTACCGGATTCTGCGTAACCCGCAATATTGGATTCTGTCAGCTGCACCTGTGGCAGCAACTCGGTTTCGTAACCAACGATCGCGTTGTTATACTTGGCAGCAGTCTGGCTGTTGCAGGAAGAGAGTACAAGGATCAGGGAAAGTGCGATGCACGCGAAAAAAGATTTCATGATTTTGATTTAGTTGCGAGAAAGATAAGAAATAAATGAGAATAGCAAAACCGTCAGGCCGGGACAGAGCGGGCATCGGTTGATGCAAACAACTTTCTTGCCATCAGGAGTGAGACCACGAGTACGATTATGCTGAGATAACCCAGCCATTCATAGTGGTACAGTTTACCGGAATTATCGTTGTATACCACGTAACCGGCGATGAGGGAGGCAATACCGGTACCCGCCTGTTGCACGCACCCGTTAAAACTCATGAAGCTGCCGCGTTCCTCCGGAGGCACCACTTCACTGATCATTGCCTGCGCTGTCAACGCCCGGCCGGTAGAAAAAATGAACCAGAGCGCAAAGAACAACAGCACCACGCCAAAAGGCACTACCGGCATGGAGGTGATCATCAGCACCATAAACAGGGACAGGAACACGCACACAGAAAATACCGGCAGTTTGCCACGTTGGTCAGCCAGCCGCCCCAGGAATACTGCACCAAGCAGGGACGCCCCGCCACCGGCCAGGTAAATAATCGGGATCAGCGATTTGTGGTATCCTTTATTGAATTCGAGGAAGGGGGTGATGAAGGGTATGATCAGGAAGTGCCCCATCATGAGCAGGCAGGAAAACAACAGCGCAGATCTTCGCGCCGGATTGTGCAGGATGGTCCGGAGAAGGTCAAGCGGAGATTTCCGGGTCGATCGCTGCAGGTGCCCGGCTATGGGTGGCACGTACCGGATAACAAAAGGGATCATCAGGATGCCGACCCCACCTACCAGCAGGAATGGGGTATGCCAGTCTCCCCCGAACAGTTCTGTCAGTTTGAGTGAAAAGGGTACCCCTACAATTGACGCAACGGCAAAGGACGCTGTTACCGATGACATGGCCTTTCCGCGGCGCTCATAGCTGAATGTATCAGCAATGATGGCCATTACCTGCGCACCGATGATACCGCCAAAGAGGCCCGCTACAACGCGCGCAACGAGCAACAGGGTAAAGGAATTGGTAAATCCGCAGGCGATGGTTCCGATCATGAAACCGATGTAAGAAATAACCAGCACCTTTTTACGGTCGAGATTGTCAACTATAAAAGCTGTGCAGAAGCCGGATACTGCGGCGCTGATAGAATATGAGCTCACCAGGAAGCTGAATTCCCGGGCGTCGATCCGGAAGTACGGGATCAGGTAATTACTCAACGGCATGATGATCATGAAGTCGAGGAAGTGCGTAAAGTTGAGACTGGCGAGCAGGAATAATATGATCCGTTCTTGTTTCGTCATTCAGGTGAGCAAATGTCGGTAATTAACCGGCTTTATGACCCAATTAATGTTGACACCTGTGGGAATCCTGTATACCCAGGGATAAGCCTCTGCAGGTGAAGGTTTCAGGTTATGGGCTGTTGGGTGATACAGGCAGGTAACGGTATCTGTACCGATGCCTCTATCGTAAGATCGATATGTTTATCGCCGGTGATAAAAGGTACAAAGGGTCTGTTGTAAGGGGGGCATAAAAAAAGCCTTTCAGTGTATAACTGAAAGGCTTTTAAAATAAATATGGCAGCTACCTACTCTCCCGCATTGTGGTGCAGTACCATCGGCCATAAGGGGCTTAACTTCTCTGTTCGGTATGGGAAGAGGTGAACACCCTTG
>SDZZ01000645.1 GCA_004173255.1 Chitinophagaceae bacterium
ACCGATAGCATTGCCGCAATTGCGGCGCATCACCAGAACAGCCAGGCCGCCTTTCTTGCCGGAGGAACCAATCTAATGGACCTGATGAAAGAGCATGTTGCCCTGCCCGAAGCGGTAATTGACCTGGGAAGAATCGGGCTAAAAGAGATTAAAGAAACCGCTAAGAGTGTTTCACTCGGCGCTCTGGCGAGTAATACTTTTACGGCCAACCATAGCCTGGTCCGGAAGCATTTTCCCCTGCTGAGCAAAGCCATTCTCGCCGGCGCTTCTGCCCAAATCAGAAACATGGCAACAAATGGAGGCAACCTGTTGCAACGTACGCGTTGCAGCTATTTTTATGATATTTCGATGCCCTGCAATAAGCGTAACCCAGGCAGCGGCTGCGCTGCGATGGAAGGCTTTAACCGGATGCACGCCATATTCGACTGGTCAGACCACTGTGTGGCAGTTTATCCTTCTGATATGGCCATCGCACTTAGCGCCCTGGATGCCCGCATAAAAGTGAGCAGTGACGGATCGCAGCGGGAAATTGAAATGAAAGACTTTCACCTTTTACCCGGGACACACCCGGAAAAAGACAATAGCCTGTCTTCAGGAGAGCTCATCACTTCAATTGAGCTGCCAAAAAACAGTTTCGGTAAACACTGGGCATATGTTAAGGTCAGGGACAGAAATTCTTATGCTTTCGCCCTGGTTTCTGTCGCTGTTGGTTTACAGATGAATAACAACACCATTGAATCCGCGAAAATAGCGATGGGCGGTGTTGCCCATAAACCCTGGAGGGCACTCAAAGCCGAGGCATTTTTGAAAGGCAAAAGTGCTACGACAGCGAATTTCATTAAAGCTGCAGCGATGGAAATGGCCGCAGCAAAACCGCTTTCACATAATCAGTTCAAAATAGAAATGTCCAAAAAAACGCTGGTTAGCGCAATGGAAGTTGCACTCAAAGGTTAAGAAAGAAATCGTTATGGAAGAAAATAAAAAATCAGTTGGCAAAGGCATCAACCGGATAGACGGAATACTTAAAATCACCGGAAAAGCCAGTTATGCCACAGACTACCCGGCCGCCAATCTGGCTTATGCGGTTTTATTTAAAAGCACCATCGCGGCCGGAGAGATCAAAGAAATTCTGACAAGCGAGGCCGAAAAAGCTCCGGGCGTATTAAAAGTAATTACCCATCAGAATGCCCCAAAGTTAAACGTGAAAGGAGGCCTGCGTGGAGGTGCACTATTACAGGGACCCGAGATTACTTTTCACGGTCAGCACATCGGTATCGTGGTGGCCGAAAGCTTTGAACAGGCCACCGCCGCCGCACACCTGATCAAAGTCAGCTATAACCGCAAAGTGGAAAAAATTGATTTTGAAAAGCTTTCCAAAAGCCCTGAACTTCCAAAAGGAAAAGAACTCGCCGACCAGGTTCGTGGAGCGGGGAAATCAGCGATTGCCAGCGCAGAGATCAGTGTGCAAGAAAAATATGAAACCCCGATAGAACACCACCATCCATTAGAGCCGCACTCCACTTTAGCAGTATGGGAAGGAGAAAAACTGACCTTATACAATGGTTCGCAAATCATCAACGGGGCGCAGGGAGCCGCTGCCGCGACATTAAATTTAAAGCCCGAACAGGTCAGGATCATTTCTCCGTTTATCGGTGGCGGATTCGGATCAAAAGGGGGACAATGGGCTAATCTGGTGCTTACCGCAGTTGCAGCTAAAATAACCGGCCGCCCGGTTAAGCTCGCCCTCACCCGTCAGCAAATGTTCAATTCAGTGGGCATGAGACAAAGGAATATCCAGCAGATCAGCCTGGGGGCAACAAAAGAGGGAAAACTTACCACCCTGGCGCACGAAACCATTTCACATACTGCTGTGGACAGTGAATACATAGAACCCTGCGGCGATTGTTCTAAAATTATGTATGAGGTTCCCAATAGTTTGATCAGTTATCGTGTCGTACCCATGAACCTGATCTTACCAACCTATACACGCGGACCGGGAAAATCCAC
>SDZZ01000646.1 GCA_004173255.1 Chitinophagaceae bacterium
AAACCCTTCGACCTGGACGAATTTTGCGCGCTGATCAAAAACACGCTTTCCAAGCTGCCATAATTTTGCGGGCCTGTAGAACTGGCCTTTTTTGGCAATTTGTGCTGTTAGCAGTCATCGAGGGCATATCTCCCCGGGCAGCGAAGCTGCAAAAATAGTCCGCCTCCATCCCAAGCTTTCACCTGCTTAAAAACTGATAGATAGGGGAATGAGCGGCCCGATTGCCGAGCTGCATTTAATTTTTTCTACCACAAAGGCCTTTAGCGTTTCCAGCAGACCGTCCCGAAACTCCCACAGGTCGCAATAATGGTAGTCCGTCCAGTTCCCGTCTTCCCCCAGCAGCGATATTTCCCCAATGGCGGTAAGCATATCGCCCTCTGCGATCAGGTGGGATACCTTTAAAACAGGAGGCTGAAGATAGTGCTGTTCCATATAGGCCCTTACCTCCGCTTTTCCGCGCAGGGTTTTTTCGCCCATAAATTCCCAAACCGTATCGTCGCTGCAGATGGAAAGAAAGGCCTGGTAATCCCCTCGTGCTATTGCGCTGTTGCCCATGATTAGCAACCTTTTATTGATTTCTGACATGTTTTGTAAATAATAATGCAACAATATTGCATATACAGGTTAAACATCCAATGCCAATAATTGTTTTTGCCCTAATCCACCGCGCCCCTGCGGATAAAGACAAAATCCACCCTCCCCATTGCCCTTACCCCACCATCTTTCGGCAGCAATAACACCTTTGCGCTGCCGGATTCCGACCGATCGAATCTTTGGGCGATAAAGCTGCAGATACTTCTTCTGCGATAGCATCAGGTGGCCTTTTTTTTTAGCAGGGCAGATCAAATGCCGTGGCAAAACCATCGGCAGCCGGGCGATAAATGTTGCAACAGCAAATATTACCAAACAAAAGCACCGGTTTGAAGTTTATAAAGCGGTAGGCCCCGCAAAATAGCTGCTGGGCTACCTTTCGGAAACTTTGCATTTTTTTGAAGATTTATCCGAGCTGCAAATTACCTAACAAGATAACCTTTCCGATGCAAAAATTTGATGATGTAAAGTCACTGCTAGCCGATTCGCAGACCTATTATCTGATCAGCATCGACATGGATTCCAATTACAGCTATCTCAACGGGCGGTATGCGCAGTGGTTCGAGCCGATCCATGGGGATCTGGTGGGAAAGAACTTTGCCATCACCATGCATCCCCAGGACCGTATGGTGTGCGAGCAGGTAGCCATGCAGGCCTTTGCCCGGCCCGATGCGATCTTTCCGGCGACGCTCAGAAAAATGGATGGCCAGGGGGGCTTTGTGATGACCCGCTGGGAATTCAAGGCGATGCTCGACCAGCAGGGCAGGCCGAACGGGATATTCTGCATCGGCCACGACATCACCGAACTTACCCGGGCCAACACTGATCTGGATGAAATACGCAACAGCCACTCCCACCAGGTTAGGCGCCATGTGGCCAACCTTTTGGGCCTGGGGCAGGTAATCGCCGAAAGCGAGAACATGAAGGCCCTGAAGCATATCGCAAAAATGATCCAGCAGTCTACCGTGGACCTGGACAACGCCATCAGAAAGATCTACTAGCAGCAAATAGCTTCCGTGGATTTACAGCAAAGGCAGCACAAAGAAAAATTCTGTACCCTCCCCTTCTGCGTCCCGAAAGCCGATCTTGCCGTTATAGGCCCTGAGAATTTTTTTGGAGATCGAAAGCCCGATCCCGAAGGACTTTTCCCCGTCGGTGCCAAGCTCCCCCGGTCCGCTGTCCATATCAAATATGGTCTTACGCTTTTCCTGTGAAACACCTGCGCCATGGTCGCGTACCACCACCTCCACCCCCTGGTCGGTAAGCTGCATGGATACAAATATTCCCGAACCGAATGGACTGAATTTGATCGCATTTGCCAAAAGATTGCTCACTACCCGCACAAGCTCGCTACGGTTGGCATATACGTTGGCCTCGGTGAGCCGATGGCCGATATGCTGGCCTTTGATGGCCGC
>SDZZ01000160.1 GCA_004173255.1 Chitinophagaceae bacterium
TTTACATCCAGCTGTCCGCGCAGGTAATTGATCCGCGTATGGATATTTCCCCATCCCATGCCTTTTTTGGATGCGGCCTGTGTGATGTCAAAACCTTTCCCATCGTCTTCCACTGTGATGGAAACGGTATTGCCTTCGCGGCTAAGCTGTACAATTACATGAGTTGCGCCGGCATGTTTTTGTGTATTGTTCAGCAGCTCCTGTACAATCCGGTAAATGATATTGCTCCGCGCAGTATCAATCGGGAGGTTGTCGGAGTTGACCGACTGGAAGACCACATTCACGATGCCGGTCTTGTTGATATTGGTACAGTAGTCGTTGATAGCCGCGCTGAGCCCGTATTTTACAAGCGACTCCGATGCCAGGTTGTGTGCGATGCGGCGAAGTTCGCTAATGGAGTTATCGAGCAGGATGATGGATTGCGACAGCGAGCCGGCCACTATATGCACCGCATCCTTGAATGGGTTGGTTTGGGAGAGCGCATATTTTACTCCCGACAGCATGCCGCCCATACCGTCGTGCAGGTCTTTTGCGATCCTGCGGCGCTCCTCCTCCTGCCCGTCGATGATTGCCCTGGTAGCAGTCAGTTCACGCTCGCGTTCCAGTTCGCTGATACGTTTTACCTGCAGAAGTTGTTTTTGTTTATAAATCAGGGAGCCCATGATCAGCACCACCACCAGGACCAGCACGGCGATTACCAGCAGCGAGTTGATAATATTTTTCCTGGAGAGATTTGATTGCTGCAGCAGTTTTTCTTTTTCGAGCTCACGGATTTTCTGCTGCCGGGCTTCGGACTGGTAACGCGCTTCCAAAGCACCTACCGTACGTGCGGTTTCCTCGTTAAAGGAAGAATCTTTCAATGCGGAATATTTTTCCAGGTAACTGAAAGCTTTTACCAGGTTATTGGTGGCCTTCTCACTCATGGCCAGGTTGTAATAGGTAACACGCAGGATCTGCCATTCCGATGCCCGCTTCGCGGGATCTTCCGCATTATAAAAGAACTGTCTTGCTTCCGCAAAACGATGTTGTTTCATTTTGATCTCCCCTTTCTGGTTCAGTGCATATGCCAGGTGGCGGTCACTCTTTGCCAGCCGGGCATAGTGGAGTGCCGTGTCGGCAAATGCATCTGCTTCCACATCATGACCGGTAGTATTCAATATATCGGCCATATTGCTGTAGGCAACCATTTTCTGCGCCACATCGGGAATGGTACGGACGAGAGAGAGGGCCGTTGCAAAGTAACTGGACGCCCGGCTATCGTTCCTGGCGCTTTTATAGATATCGCCTGCATTGGTCAGTGCCGAATACATGGGCAGCGGATCCCTGCTGCCCCTGGCATAGTCAATGGCTTTTTCTGCATACCCGATGGCTTTATCCAGCTGGCGCATGTCGCGGAACAACACGCTGATATTGGCGTGGATGGTTGCCAGTTTGCCACTGTCAGACTGCAGGTATTGGGTGGCGAGCAGGTAGTGTTCGATCGCTTTATGCGGGTGGTTCTGCAGCAGGTATGTATTTCCTATGTTATTGTAAAACGATCCTGTGCGGATGGCATAGTTTTTTTCGATACTGAGCGCGAGACCCTGTTCGAGTATTGTCCGGGCCTTGTCATACTGTTCCTTGCGGACATACATGGTGCCGATGTTGAGCAGGTTGGTAACCTGGTCAAAGGAGGAGCCAATCCTGCTGCTGATTCGGTAAGCCTCATTGAAATAGGGTAGAGCGCTATCGGGAAGGTCGTTTTCCCAGTACTCGCCCATCAGCTGGAGATAGTGGATCCTTGTGCTGTCGTGCAGGGCAGACCGGTAGCGGTTGCGGAGACTGTCGGGTACCTGCTGCGCGGTAGTTGTGCCGGCCAGGAGCAGGCAGCTAATGAAGATAGGAAAGACGGTCTTCAGCAGTCGGTTTAGCATGCACAAATAAAACCGTGCAGTGCGAGATCATGTTTCCCGATTTTTAGGGATGGGCACTTCAGCTGTAACGATCGTTTCTCCATGGATACGCCGTGTTGGAGTAACCGCGTTCTTCCCAGAAACCGCGTTTATTTGCAGGAAGGAACTCAATCCGTTTAATCCATTTGGCGCCTTTCCATGCATATAGTTGCGGGGTGATAATGCGAAGCGGTCCGCCATGTTCTTTTGGCAGTGGTGCATTTTCGTAAGTATGCACCAGCAATACGTCCGGTTTCAAAGCCTCTTCCAGGGATAGGTTGGTGGTATAGTCATCGTACGCATGGCAAAGGATATGGGTTGCGGTGTCTTTTGGCTGGGCGACCGCAGCGAGGTCGAGCAGCCGGACACCCTTCCAGTTCATATTCAGTTTGGACCAGCTGGTCACGCAGTGAAAATCGGACTGGTCTTCGCTTTGCGGAAGCGCCATCAGGTCTTCCCATGAAAGCAGGAGCGGATGCTCCACTTCGCCATCGACCTTCAGTTGCCATTCGATGAGCGGGATATCCGGTTCAATACCAAGGTCAAGCACCGGCCATTTAGTGGTGATGGTTTGTCCCACAGGAACCACCGGCATGCCGTGCCGGTTGGGGTTTCCGCTCCCCTGTGGTTTGTTGTCGGCAACAGAGGGGCTGTTGCGGATCTTGTCCTCAAAACGCGCCTTAAGTTTCATTCGCGCGTCAACGATCCGCTGAAGTTTATCGGATTCTGCCATGCGTTTTTTTTGTAAAGGTACTGTCGCTTATGGTTAAAGGTTTCGTTCATTCCGGTATTCGATATAATTTTTTACGAACTAGTATCAGCGCATTCAAACAATTCTGTTCGTCGGGTTTATCCTGCAACTCACTTGTTGCCAGGGCGGCATCTATCTCTGACATAAGATGGGTTGATTTTTCAATGAGCTGGTCGTAAGTATAAATGCCTGACTTAATGCCCAGCAGTTCCTCGCGGTTACTGCAGCGGATGTCGAGCTTGCCGGTCTGCAGTATCTGCAAAGCCGATTGCAACAGGCGGATCGTGTGCATCATGTTTTTTGCATCATAATCATGCCCGTGACTTTTGTTCCCCAAGTATCGCGATTCATTCCTGTTCTTAACCCATTCATGATATTCCCGGTATTCTTTGCAGTAGGACGAATATCCATCCTGGTTAAAAAACAGGTAGGTAAGCCGTTGGGATCCTGCTGGCACAGAGGAAAGGGAGACTTCGTTAGAATTTTCGTCGCGGCAGATACCACTGTAAATTCCGTCAGGAGAATAATAAAGTGCGTACAGACCGCGTGTATGCGGGATTACGGTCAGGCCGCACAGTGATTGCTGGAACCCCTGTTCTTCAAGCCATTTACTGAGCGGTTGCGAACTATGATCGTCGGTTACGTAACAGAAATCGATCACGGACTTTTTTTCCTCTGCAACAGGATTTACAACTTTTTTATTATAACCCCTGGCTTTCTTTACCTGGGTCATTGCGTATCCTGCAAAACTGCCATGGCAGAGCTTTGACAAGAACAGTTCAGGTGGAAAGTAGTTGAGCAACGGATGACGGAACACTATGCTCTCCTCTGGCGTAGCGAGTAATTCGATGAGGTTAGGATTATTTTTGAGAAGCAGTTCAACAAACCTCCCCAGTTCATAGAAGACCACGTCGTTGGATTCATTACTTACCTGCGGCACATAATCAAGACCAAGGAACCGGTCGCGGGGCAGAAAAAATACTCCTTTGATATCTGTATCCGACTCTGGCGTATCGAGCCCATAAGCTTTGCTGCCGCTGATACACTCCAGAAGGATGAGGTTATTTTCGCGCAGGTCATTTACTGTCATAACTACGCAGGGTATTTATGAAAAATTCGTCCAACGGCTCCAGTGGAAAGCTGGTTTTGTCAGGTAGGGATGGATCTGTCGAGATCCGGTTGTATTCTGATTCCAGGTATTCGCGCAGGTGTGGGCTGATGGTAACCGGTGATTTTTCATCAGCTGTCGCTTTCTGCCTGATGAGTTGGTTAATTGTTTTTTTAAGAACCTCCGGTACCTGGTCCAGCAATGGTCCGATCGTCATGGGCGCGATGGAATTTTTCTCAAGGCACCATTTGGCCGACAGCACCGGGCGTATGATATAAAAGAGTTTTTTGATTCCGATCTCGTTAGACGGATTGAGATGTTCCATAAATCCACGGGCAATACCCAGATAATGATGAACATTGGTACGCTGGCTGAAATACGATTGACATAATTGCCACAACTGGTCGCGAAAGCCTGCCTGCTGCGCGTACACAATGGGTGACTGAAGCCACTCGAAGGGCGTTGTGTTGGATTTTCGGATCAGCTGCAAAACTTTGCGGATATCCCAGCCATATATATCCAGATCATCGTTGATCGGGAAGCTAAGGTCGTAATCCAGGTCACTCACCGACAGGTAGTAGTTGAAAGGACGTACATAAATGAAACGGACATCGTAATCACTGTCCGGCGACGGAAACTGCCAGCCCCGGCTGCCTGACTCACAGCAGAACAGGATGGCGATTCCCTGTTCGGCCCTGATCTGTTCTATTTTATCTGTAATTGCCTGCCACATACTCGAGCATTTCTGCATAAAACTAGCTGATAATTCCGTTAATCAGCACTGCTATGCAAAAAGCAGTTGGATCATAATTCAGTAACTTTAAAGGACAACTTCCCGGAACAAAAACCTGCTGCCATGAAATCGTATCGCCTGCCTGTTTTCAGTCTTGTCCTCCTGCTCTCTTATTCCCTGTACCCTGTGCCGGAAAGGATTGATGAGCCGAAGCCCCTGGCAATTGGTGCACCTGCACCCGACTTCAAGTTGCCGGGTGTTGATGGGAAAACATATACCCTTGCTTCTTTCAGCAAATCAAAAATACTGGTGGTGCTCTTTACCTGTAACCATTGCCCGACCGCGCAGGCGTATGAAGACCGGGCGATCCAACTAACCAGGGATTATGTTTCCAAAGGGGTTGCAGTGGTGGCCATTTCTCCCAATGACCCGAAGGCGGTGCAACTGACTGAACTTGGCTATAGTGACCTGGGCGACGACTTTGCGGACATGAAAATCCGCTCAGCCGAAAAGAAATTTAATTTCCCCTACCTGTATGATGGAGAAACGCAGGCCATTTCCCGGTTGTATGGACCTGTGGCTACGCCACACGTTTTTATTTTTGATGCTGAACGCAAACTGCGCTACCAGGGCCGGATCGACGACCTTGAAAAACCCGGCAAAACGCCCAAAAGTTTTGACACCCGGGCAGCACTTGATGAGTTGCTTGCTGGCAAGCCCGTAACAACACCTGCCACCAAGGTATTTGGATGTTCAGTAAAGTGGGCGGAGAAAGAGGGGTACCAGGCAAAATTGAAAGAACAATGGTCGGCAGAGCCGGTTACACTGGACAGCATCGATGAGAAGGGGATCAGGGAAGTGCTCGCCAACAATTCAGGAAAGCTCCGTCTCATCAATGTATGGGCGACCTGGTGCGGCCCCTGCCTGGCCGAGTATCCGGATTTTATTGATATCAACCGCATGTACCGCGAAAGGGATTTCGAATTTGTAAGTATCAGTGCCGACAGTCCGGACAACCGCGACAAAGTACTGAAGGCATTAAAACAGCGGCAGTCATCGGTTAAAAATTACCTCTTTAATTCAGACGACAAATACAAACTGATTGAAGCCATTGATCCCGCCTGGCAGGGTGCGTTGCCATATACCGTGCTGGTGGAACCGGGCGGCAAAATTGTTTATGGCAAACAGGGTCGCATTGATCCGGCAGCCATAAAAAAACTTATTGTTGACCATCCCCTGATCGGACGTTACTACTAACGGTAAACACCGCTTCACATCCTGCCACGCAGTACTGACGGCCGTTCCCGCAAGTGGCAAACGCCCGTCGATTTAAAATGTCGTTTATCGATTGATACCAATTCCCCGTCTGCTTTACATGTATGTTTGGTCATACATGTGACATCCGGTTTGTTTATGCTAAAGACATATATAAAATAAAACCGGGTCGTTGCTGTTAACTACATCCCTAATTCATGTGATTTTGGATTATTGACAGAACAATGGTGCCATTTAAATTTATCTTGACAGAACTGGCTGTTTTTAACCAAAACCTGACCAGGCCAAACAGGATGAAAACTGCAGTCTTAAGTTGTTTCCTTTGCCTTGTATCAGGCATGGCAGGTGCCCAGGAACTGGAAGGTATCGGCAAACAAAAACCATTCGTACTGCACGGCAGTATCGGGGCGTCAACCACCTATTTCACATCCAACGAAATTGTAGCCAGCCGGCCTCCATGGTCATGGAATCTTTATGGCAACCTCAATCCCACTATTTACGGGATCTCAATGCCGGTATCCTTTGTTATTAACCAGTACGGGAAGAGTTACACCCAGCCATTTGGCCAGTTTGGTATCAGCCCCACTTACAAGTGGGCCCGGCTGCATCTCGGTTACCGCACTATTCAGATGAGTCCAATGGTATTTGAAGGGCAAAGCTTCCGGGGCGTTGGTGTCGAACTGAATCCAAAGCTACTTCGCTTCGCCGCATTTTATGGTAAGCTGAACCGTCGGGTAAATGAAGACACTACCAGTGGCCAGTTTTCCCAGCCCCAGTTTTCCCGACTCGGATACGGGGTAAAGTTGGGTGTGGGCAACCAGAAACATTATATCGATCTCCTGTATTTCCATGCGAAAGATGACAGTACATCCGCCGAGGTGATCAGCAAAGACCGTTACCTTTCGCTCGAGAACTCCGTCATCGGTCTTTCGTTTAAAACCACACTGCTTCAGGATAAAATTACCTGGACGGGTGATCTGGCTACCAGCGCAAATACGGAAGACCTGGCCTCACCGGAACTGGATTCCATACCCAATGGCATAGCCGAAAAAATCTTCAGCAAACTGATGCCTTTCAGGACTTCAACCAGGATTACCTACAGTGGCCAGACAGCAGTGAGTGTTGCCCTGAAAAATTATACAGGTACGCTGGGCTACCGGCGCATTGCCCCGGGGTACAAATCGCTGGGAACACCCTACATGATCAATGATATCGAACTGGTCAACTGGATGAACAACCTGAACCTGTCGCAGGGGAAACTGAATATCAATACAAGTATTTCCAACCAGCATAATAACCTGAAAAAAGACCTCGCCAGCCAGATGAACACTTTTGTTGGCAACCTGAATGTCAATGCGATTTTGACGGACAAATTCAACCTCAACTTCAACTACTCCGGTTATTTACTCAACCAGGATGACGGGACGATAAAACTTACTGACTCCGTTCGCCTGGCACAACAGATCCACCAGTTCAGCCTGGCGCCGTCTTATACCATTTACAATACGCTTTACTCGCACACCATCAGCACCAACATCAACTATATGCTGCTGAACGATGATAATGTGGTAACCTCTCCCTTTACGTCGAGTAATAACCTGTCCACATCACTCAACTACACGCTGGGCCTGGTAAGCAAGGGCATGAACTTTTCCGTGACAGGACTATACAACCAGTTTAAACAGGACACGAACCGTTACACTTCTTACGGGGCCAACCTGGGTACCTCGGCCCAGTTCCTTAAACAGAAAAACCTTGGAGTGCAGGCTACGGTCGGGTACATACTTAATGAGTCGTCCCTTGGTGATGCCCAGAGTAACATCACGTTTTCCGGAAGCGTCAACTACCGGTTCAAAAAACATTCTCTCAATGCTTATGGTAACTACGTGTATACGCCTTACAACCCTATTAATGATGTGGTGGCAAGGGCGCTGAGACAGGTGGTTGCCAGCAAAAATTTCTTCGGCGGCATTTCATACAATTATTCGTTTTAACAGAAACCCTTCGCATGAAAATATTTTCTTTTGTCGCCCGTTTCCTGTGTTTCCTGCTGACATGGTGCTGCTGTACTGGTGTCGGTGCCCAGACCTGCAGTTACCCCGTCATTGTAAGCACCACCATTATACCGCCCGTTACCGAGAACCTGAACCAGATGATCCTGACAGGTAAGGTGCGTAGTACTTTCCGCCAGAACCCCTCCTGTAACCTTCTCAGTGCCCCGACGATATATGCATCAGCCCGCATCGAACGGATTTCAGGCAGTCCGTTTACCATCCGCCGGGTGGGGGGCATGTACACGGTGCCAAATGCGGTACCGCCAACAGGCATCGTAAGTTTCAGCAATGCAGCCCTGCTGGATGCCATTGGCAATAATAATCCAAACCTCATAGCCGTTTCCGGAATTGCCCGTAGCAGCGTGCTCGATGCAAACAACAATATTGTACTTCCTGAAGGAACATACCGATTCTGCATTACTGCCTATGCCGACTTTCCGCAGGCAAGCAACGCCTATGTACCGGCGTCAGACAGCGTAAGCGGGTGTACTGTATTCGTGGTACCACCGGCGAATCCACCTAATGGAGTAGTGATCAATACCCGGTTCGCCCCGCCGGCTAACCCCAACATTTTCCAGGCCATCATGCGGGGAAGTGTGATACCGACAGTTACTTATAATAACGCCAATCCGGGTCGCACCAGCGAGGTAAAACTTTTTGGGAAGATTGAGGCACTGAGCCCCAACCCTTTTGTCATTGAAACGCGGCCGGATTATAATGCGCAGCAATTGCTGAACCTGCAGGCGAATGTGCCGGTGCAGCTTTCTGCGGGCCAGGTTACCGATGCATTTGCCAACTTCAATCCGGCCGACCTGAAAACAACGGGCATCAGCCTGGATCAGCTACGAGACAAAAACAATAACCTGGTATTACCGGAAGGGGTGTACAGGATTTGTTTTTATGCGCAGTATTGGAAAGACGGCCTCGCCGGCCTCGCCTCTAATATCAACCTGGGTTGTGCCACGTTCAACATCTGTTATAAAGCCGGTGCACCACAGTTTACCCAGCCGGTAAGCAATTTTACCCTGAGTAATGCAGTGCCTTCAATCCGTGTTACCTCACCGGTAATTTTCACATGGACACCCCCGGTGGCAACATGCGGAATCAACATGAGCACCATCACTTACGACTTTGAAATAAGGGAAATGTTTGTCTCGCAAACAGTTACCGACGCAATTAACAATCCACCCGTGTTCCTCAAAACCGGACTGCGATCATCCACTTTCCTGCTCGATACGATGTTAAACAAACAGGTGCTGCAGCGCGGCAAAATGTATGTGATCCGCGTAAAGGTAAATTCGCCGGTTGATGGTCCGGTAATAATTGACAACGGTGGATACAGCAGGGTGCAGGCATTCAGATACGGCGATGCAGAGGTTATCAATGAAACACCGGGTACAAGGGTTGACCCCG
>SDZZ01000161.1 GCA_004173255.1 Chitinophagaceae bacterium
GATCGATAACCTGCGTTTTGACCAGTGGAAAGCGATCCAGCCCATTTTTGCGGAGAGCTTCCGGATATTGGAGGAAGACAGTTTTTACAGTATACTGCCCACCGCCACGCAATATGCGCGCAACGCCATCTTTGCGGGTATGCTGCCAATCGATATTGAAAAAAACTTTCCGGCCCAATGGAAAAATGATGATGAGGACGGCGGCAAGAACCTGGCGGAAGAAGAATTTTTCCGGGCACAATTGAAAAAGCTGGGTAAAGGTGACCTGAAGGTTTCTTATACCAAGGTGGTACACAACCAGGCAGGACTTGACCTGGTCAGCAATATGCACAACCTGCTGGGGAACGACCTCAACGTGATCGTGTACAACTTTGTCGACATGCTGAGTCATGCCCGCACGGAAATGGAAGTGCTGAAAGAGCTGGCTGGTGATGAAATGAGTTACCGCAGCATTACTGCCAGCTGGTTTGAACATTCGCCGCTCAACCATGCACTGAAAAAAATTGCGGAAAAAAATGTGCGGCTGGTCCTGGCAACCGACCATGGCAGTGTACGGGTTAAAAACCCCTGCAAGGTGATCGGTGACAAGCAGACCACGGCAAACCTGCGTTACAAACACGGACGGAACCTGAATTATGAACCGAAGGAAGTACTGGCTTTCCGCGATCCGAAAGTGGCGGGACTGCCGGTGCCAACCGTTAATTCCTCGTATATTTTTGCGAAAGAGGATTCGTTCCTCTGCTACCCGAACAATTACAACCACTACGTAAATTATTACCGTAACACCTTCCAGCATGGCGGGGTAAGCCTCGAGGAAATGATTGTACCTGTTATAAAAATGCAGAGTAAGTAGTACCGAAAATGCAGGGTAAATAGCCCGGCCGCCCGGGGTCAGACAGCAACGTGCATGCATCATGGGTAGTCCGCGCCTGAGCAGGGATAAGCTTTTCAAAACCGGCATAACCTGTGGATAATTCAGGAGTATTGCTAAAAAGCTTCGGATTAATTTTGGGTGTCACAAATGACAGCATCAAACGCTGTCGGATCCGGTTATCAGAAAGGAATGCAATGAAATACACCCAGAATACACTTGATAAGTTAGAGAATATTCCCGAGCAGTCGGGTTATGTGCTCCGTTATGAACGGGGTTCATTCCAGAGCGGATACTGCATCCTGGAAGAACGGAAGGTGGTGGTGCTGAACAAATTCCTCCAGATTGAAGGCAGGATCAATACCCTGGCCGACCTTATACCACAGCTGGAGATCAATACCGAGATGCTCACCGATGATTCCCGTAAGCTGTACATGGATATTATTTCGCGCACCAGTGCGATAGACCCGAAACAGGATAACTGAAAACTTTTTGTCGTATCCCCCGCTCCATATCAGCTTCCTTGGAACAGGTACCAGCAGTGGTGTTCCGATGATCGGATGCGGTTGCGAGGTATGTACTTCCACCGATCCGAAGGACAACCGTCTTCGGTCGAGTATCCTCGTCAGTAGTCCGGCCACTACGCTGGTAGTCGACACCGGTCCCGATTTCCGCCAGCAGATGCTGCGGGAAAAAGTCAGCAAACTCGATGCTGTTTTATTTACCCATCCGCATAAAGACCATCTTGCCGGGCTGGATGATATCCGCGCATTCAATTACTGGTCAAAGAAACCAATGGAAGTGTATGCCGATCCCATGACCGAAGAAGCGGTGCGCCGGGATTTTTATTACGCATTCTCTGAAAAAAAATATCCGGGTATACCTGAAATGAACCTCCATACAATCGGACCCGATCCGTTCATGGTTGGTGAAATACCGGTACAACCCCTCAAGGTGTGGCACCTGAAGATGCCGGTAACGGCGTTCCGTTTTGGGAGCATCACCTATGTCACCGATGCCAACCGGATTGAACAAAGTGAGAAGGAAAAGATCCGCGGCAGTGAAGTACTGGTGGTGAATGCCCTTCGCATGGAACCGCATATTTCCCATTTCACACTTGATGAAGCGATAGCGCTGGTGCGTGAGCTTGAAATACCGCGGGCCTATTTCACCCATATTTCCCACCAGCTGGGCAAACATGCGGACGTAGAGCGTACGTTGCCCGAAGGCATGCATCTTGCGTATGATGGCCTTTCTTTTTCCATCTGAATAAATTCAAATGAGCACACCCATGGACAGCGCCGGCAGAATAGAGACAGCTGACCGGCAGGCCTGTATAAAAAAGTTGGTTGAGCGCAGCCAGGGGTGGGACCTGATCGTGATCGGTGGTGGCGCATCAGGCCTGGGTATTGCGCTGGAAGCGATTACCCGCGGGTATTCGGTGCTGCTGCTCGAACGTTTTGATTTTGCCAAAGGCACCTCCAGCCGGAGCACTAAACTGGTGCATGGAGGTGTGCGTTACCTGGCCCAGGGAAATATCAGGCTGGTGCGCGAGGCAAGTGTGGAACGCGGTTATCTTTTGCGCAATGCACCGCACCTGGTGAGAAACCAGGTATTCCTGGTGCCGGTGTTCAGTGCCTGGGAAAAACTTAAATATATAACGGGTCTGAAGTTATACGACTGGATCGCCGGAAGTCTCAGCCTGGGCTCGTCAAAGCTGGTAAGCCGCGAAGCAACCATTCAACGTATGCCTGAACTTTCACCGGCCGGATTGAAAGGGTCTATCGAGTACCATGACGGGCAGTTTGATGACTCGAGGCTTGCGATCAGCCTGGTGCAGACCATCTGGCAACGGGGCGGTGATTCGGTAAATTATATGGAAGTGAAAAACATTACGCGGCAGCAGGATGGAACGTGGGTGGTGGATGTAAGGGACCATGAAACCGAAGGGGCTTACCAATTCTCCGGCAAAACAATTATCAATGCTACGGGAGTTTTTGTGGATGAGATCCTGCGGATGGACAATGCCGCACACCTGGACTCAGTGCGTGTAAGCCAGGGAATACACCTGGTGCTGGACCGCCGTTTTTTATCATCTGCTGAAGCGCTGATGATCCCCGAAACAAGTGATGGCCGTGTACTGTTTGCTGTTCCCTGGCATGACAAACTGGTGCTGGGTACAACCGACACTGCCATCAGCAACCATGCGGTGGAACCGCTGGCCCTGGAGGAAGAAATACGTTTCATCCTTGATAACGCAGCGAAATACCTGGTGAGGCCACCGGTACGTGAAGATGTGCTGAGTGTGTTTGCCGGTTTGCGGCCACTGGCTGCCCCTGCCAATGGTGGAATTAAAACAAAGGAAATTTCCCGCAGCCACCGCATAGTGGTAAGCCCTTCCGGCATTTTCACCATGCTGGGTGGGAAATGGACCACCTATCGCCGGATGGCGGAAGACATGATTGACGCGGTGGAAAAGCACAACGGTCAACCGGCAACCAGGTCGGTTACCGCTAACCTTCCTGTGCACGGCTCCGTGTCAGCAGCAGCAGTTGATTTTAATGATGCGTTTTATTTTTATGGGTCCGACCGTAACACGATCCTGTCCCGCATTCGCAATTCAGGTAAACCATTTATCAGTGAGGCGTTCAGCGTTCACGAAGAAACAATCCGCTGGGCAGTGGAACAGGAGATGGCACGTACGGTAGAAGACTTCCTTGCCCGGCGGACGCGTGTATTATTTCTTGATGCCCGTGAAGCTCGACGGCTGGCACAGCCTGTTGCACAGGTGATGGCCGCGTTGCTGGGCAGGGAAGCAACGTGGATCGGCGAACAGGTGGCTGCCTTTGAAAATCTTTGTGACAGTTACCTGCCCGCAGTGCTGTTGGATTGATTGGCTTCCGTTCGATCCTTCGTTACCGTTACGTTGCCGCCCGCTATGATCTTCGTTGTCCTTTCTCTATATTTGGTAACCCGCTGAAACCGGGTCCGATTGCCATGCCAGATTTTATTTTATCCTTCGACCAGGGGACTACCAGTTCAAGGGCTATTGTTTTTGACAAAGCCGGTAAAATCCGTTCCGTAGCACAGAAAGAGTTCACCCAGTTTTTCCCCGATAAGGGATGGGTGGAACATGATGCCAATGAGATCTGGTCCACCCAGATCGGTGTAGCGTCCGAAGCCATTGTAAAAGCAGGACTTGATGCCACTGATATTGCCGCCATCGGTATTACCAACCAGCGCGAAACAACGGTGGTGTGGGATCGTAACACCGGCCAGCCGATCCATCGTGCCATTGTTTGGCAGGACCGTCGTACAGCTTCAATCTGTGATGAATTGAAATCAGGTGGTCATGCAGAAATGATCAGGCAGAAAACAGGACTTGTTACCGATGCTTATTTCAGCGGAACAAAAATCAGGTGGATCCTTGACAATGTGGAAGGGGCAAGGGAACGTGCATTGAATGGGGAGTTGTGTTTTGGTACCATTGACTGCTGGCTGTTATGGAAGCTGACAAAGGGAAGCGTGTTTTCAACTGATGTGACTAATGCCTCCCGCACCATGCTGTTCAATATCCATTCCTTGCAATGGGATGATGAGTTGCTCGCCCTGATCAATGTACCCCGTGCCATGCTGCCGGAGGTGTTTTCAAGTTCTGAGGTATATGGGCACACAGACATTTTCGGCTCTGTGCGTATTCCGGTCAGCGGCATTGCGGGCGACCAGCAGGCCGCATTGTTCGGACAAATATGTACCACACCGGGGATGGTTAAGAATACATATGGCACCGGTTGTTTTATGCTGATGAATACCGGTAACAAACCGGTTGATTCAAAAAACAACCTGCTGACCACCATAGCATGGAAGATCAATGGCGAAACCAGTTACGCTCTCGAAGGCAGTGTGTTTATAGGTGGGGCAGTGGTGCAGTGGCTGCGTGACGGGCTGAAAATAATACAGAAGTCGGCCGACGTGGAACGACTTTGCAGCCGCGCCCCGGATAATGGTGGCGTGTTCATGGTTCCAGCGTTCACCGGTCTGGGAGCACCCTACTGGAACCCCCATGCAAGGGGAATCATCGTGGGTCTTACCCGCGGTACGGAAGACCATCACCTGGCAAGGGCCGCCATTGAAAGTATTGCCTTCCAGAGTATGGACCTGATGAAGGCCATGCAGGCCGATGCCGGTTTGCCCATTACCGAAGTAAGGGTGGATGGCGGTGCTACGGTAAATGATCACCTGATGCAGTTCCAGAGTGACATTATAGACAGCAGGGTGGTACGCCCGGTAGTTACGGAAACCACCGCGCTGGGCGCCGCATACCTTGCCGGGCTTGCGGTTGGATTCTGGAAAGACATCAGCGAACTGCAGCAGTACTGGCAGGTAGACAAGATCTTTCATCCATCGATGCCGGAAAGCAAAAAACAGGAAATGCAGAAGGGGTGGAAGAAGGCAGTCAAGGCTGCACAGGCCTGGTCGGAGGAATAACAAGTGATCATTAATCTGGCATGAGTCGCGGTAACCAGGGTCAAACAAACTGTAGTGCCGCTCAACATTTAAAATCTGAACCATGAGTCCATTCACAGGAGAACTGATAGGAACAATACTCTTCACCATCCTTGGAAATGGTGTGGTTGCAAATGTGGTGCTGAAAGAAACAAAAGGCCATAACAGCGGCTGGATCGTCATCACTTTTGGCTGGGCCATGGCCGTATTCCTTGGTGTCTATGCGGCCACCACACTCGGCGGAAGCGGTCACCTGAACCCGGCAGTATCTATAGCCCTTGCTGCGTTCGGTGATTTTGATCGATCACTTTTGCTTAGCTATGTTGCTGCGCAGATGCTGGGCACATTCACAGGTGCCATCATCGTGTGGGTGGCGTACAAACAGCATTTCGATATTACACCCGACCCGGGTTTGAAGTTTGCCTGTTTCAGCACTTCACCAGCCATCAGGAACCCGTTGTTCAATAGTCTTACGGAAGTCATCGGGAGCTTCGTACTGGTATTCGGTGCCATGGCCATTTCAAAACCTTCAGCTTCCATGGGTACACTGGACGCCTTACCGGTTGCACTGCTGGTGCTGGGAATCGGTCTGTCGCTTGGCGGTCCTACAGGTTATGCCATCAATCCCGCACGTGATCTCGGTCCACGCATTGCACATTTTATTTTACCGATCAAAGGGAAAGGGCCGAGTGACTGGGGATATGCGGCCGTGCCGGTGATAGCACCGGTGATCGGTGGCCTGCTTGGGGCGCTGGCGTACCAGCTGGTCTACTGAGGGTTTACCAGGTTGTTCGCTTTCCCGGATCAGACTCACTGTACTCAAAAGGTACCGACTTTTCGATCCTGTTGCGTTTTCGTTCTACCCGTAGAACCGCTTTGATACTTTCCCTGGTGGAAGTCAGCTACGCAAAATTTATTTATACTAACACTTGTTAGTTAAATTAATTCCCTTTATATTGCATTGCCTTTAACGATAGCTTGCCTGCTTCTTTAGAAATGTGCCATCCCGTTGTTATGCTAACACACCGTGATGGCACATCTTTTTAAACTAACGATTAACCACATTCCTGTATGGATTTTTCGGTTTCAGAAATTACGCAGCAGGTGGCCCAGACCGCCCGCGATTTTGCCAACCAGCGCATTCGTCCCAACGTAATGTTGTGGGATGAAAGCCAGGTATTCCCTGTGGAAATTTTTAAAGAGATGGGACAACTTGGACTCATGGGGGTATTGGTGCCGGAAGAATACGGCGGTGCCGGTTTAAGTTATTTTGAATACAAAACCGTGATCGAGGAAATTGCGAAAGTGTGTGGTTCCATCGGCCTCAGCCTTGCCGCGCATAATTCCCTTTGCACGGGTCATATCCTCAGTTTTGCAACGGAAGAGCAGAAGCAGAAATATTTACCCCGCCTGGCATCGGCTGAATTTATAGGGGCCTGGGGACTCACCGAAGCAAACACCGGCAGTGACGCGGGTAATATGAAATGCACCGCGGTAAAAAAAGGCGACGAGTGGGTGATCAACGGTACCAAGAACTGGATCACACATGGCATCAGTGGTGATGTGGCGGTGGTGGTCTGCCGTACCGGCGAGCCACGCACAAAGGACAATTCAACTGCCTTTATTGTAGAACGGGGTACGCCTGGTTTTTCCGGGGGTAAAAAAGAAAACAAACTCGGTATGCGCGCCAGCGAAACTGCCGAGATGGTTTTTGATAACTGCATTATTCCCGACAGCCAGCGTATGGGCGAGGTGGGTGACGGGTTCAGGCAGGCAATGAAAGTGCTGGATGGGGGAAGGATTTCGATTGCCTCACTTTCGCTTGGTATTGCCAAAGGTGCGTATGAAGCGGCGCTGCAATACTCTCAGGAACGTTACCAGTTTGACAAACCTATTTCGAGTTTCCAGGGAATCTCCTTCAAGCTGGCCGACATGGCAACCGAGATTGCCGCGGCCGACCTGCTGACCATGCAGGCATGTGACCTGAAAATCCGTAAACAACCCATGACACGCGAAGCTGCCATGGCAAAATATTATGCCAGCGAAGTGGCTGTACGTGTGTCGACAGAAGCAGTACAGGTGTTCGGTGGTTATGGATACACCAAGGATTTCCCGGTGGAAAAATTTTACCGTGATTCCAAACTGTGTACCATTGGTGAAGGCACCAGTGAGATCCAGAAGATTGTTATATCGCGGGAGATTTTAAGGAAGTGACGGAGGGTTTTACGTTTCGCTCTTTCAGGAATCGTGCCCTTACACTAGAACGTAGACCTTGTGAACAGATCTTTCCAGGATGACAACGCAGTTCCCGGGATGAGATCCTTCCAGGATGACAACGCAGGCCTCGGGATGAGATCCTTCCAGGATGACAACGCCATTACTTCACTTCCTGCATATCAACCAGGCGCCTGTAAAAACCATTCTGGCCGAGCAGCGATTCATGGTTGCCCCGTTCAACAATTTTTCCTTTCTGTAAAACAATGATCTCGTCGGCATGACGGATAGTCGACAAGCGGTGGGCGATCACGATGCTGGTCCGGTTCTGCATCATATTGTTAATCGCATCCTGTACCAGCCGCTCACTTTCCGTGTCGAGTGAAGAGGTTGCTTCATCGAGGATCAGGATGGGAGGGTTTTTAACCACCGCCCTTGCAATGGTGAGCCGCTGGCGTTCCCCGCCACTCAGCTTACTGCCGCGGTCACCGATATTTTCCTTGTACCCGTCGTCTTTGCGTTCTATAAATCCATGGGCATTGGCCACTTTTGCCGCATCAATCACCTCCTCCTGGGTGGCAGTCTGTTTACCCAACCGGATATTCCCTTCAATGGTATCATTGAACAGGATTGGTTCCTGGGTAACGATGCTCATCTGGCTTCGGATGGAGCGCAGTGAATACTCGCGGATGTTGATGCCGTCGATCAGTACTTCACCCGAACTGACATCATGGAACCGGGGAATCAGGTCAGCCAGTGTTGATTTACCCGCACCTGATGATCCAACCAGCGCGACCGTCTGGCCCTTTTTTATGGTCAGGTTGATATTATCCAGGATCACTGCATCCGAATACGCAAACGTTGCGTTCCGGAATTCAATACTGTCATTGAAAGAAAGCAGTTGCCTGCCGTTTTCATTTTCATCCACCACCACCGGGGCCGCCAGTATTTCTTCCACCCTGATCAGCGCAGCCGCCCCGTTCTGGATCTTGAAGAAAGAAGCAGAAATATTTTTTGCCGGATTGATGATGATTCCGAACGACGCAATGTACGTCATCAGCTCACCACCCTGGAAGCCACTGCCCGATAACACCAGCCGTCCACCAAAATAGAGGATGGTCGACAGCACCATCACCCCCAGCACTTCCGTGAGCGGGGAGGCGAGGTCACGACGCGCACCCATCTTTTTCCGGATCTGGAAAAGCTCGGCGTTGATCCGGTGGAAACGCTTGCTCAGCAAGGGTTCCACCAGGAATGCCTTGATAACCCGCAGACCACCCAGTGTTTCATCCAGTATAGAAAGGCTTTCGCCCGATTTGATCGCCACATCCTGCGATTGCTTTTTTAGTTTACGGCTTACCCGCCCGATCAGGATGCCGGTAACCGGCAGCAGCACCAGCAGGAACAGCGAGAGGTAGGGCGACAGGATCACCAGGAAAACCAGGTAACCAAGTACAGTCAGCGGATCCTTGATCATTCCATCCAGCGTGCCCACCACCGAATTTTCGATGATGGCAATATCATTGGTCATCCTTGAAATGATATCCCCCTTGCGTTTTTCAGTAAAATAACCAATGGGCATCCGGAGGATTTTGTCGTACAAATCATCATTCAATTCAGTAATGATCGAGCTCCTCAAGGGAACGGATATGCGGTTGGAC
>SDZZ01000162.1 GCA_004173255.1 Chitinophagaceae bacterium
AATAGTGGCGGGTCTATCCATCAAAATAGTTTATGCCCATAAAGCTAGCATAAAGAAGATTACGATAATGCCGGTAGCGTTACCGGCAACGTTTCCGGTAGCTGTTTTTTTGATTATCTCTAAAAAGTACCCTTCCATTCCTGTTAAATCGTCGTTTTGTCCTTCAAAATTTGAGAACTTCAAATAGCCTTAAAATATACGGTGTATGAATTCCCGCTAATATTACAACAGGAGGCTTGCCTTTATGATCCAATTACTGTTCTACTACCCGATGATGGTCGGTGGTCCCGTCCGGGCGTCCTTCCGCAATCCATTTGTGGCGGATCAGTCGAACGATAAGTTTTCGGCAACAGATGCCCGTTCCCTGGAAGGCGCCGACGGGAAATTGGACCGGACCAGGCCGGAGCAGTTAGGGTTCGACGGAAAAGTCCTGAAATGATTAACAGCTTCTACCATTATACACACAGACAAACACTAGCAAATGCCAGTAACAGCACACATCAACGTATTTATCAAAGACAACGAAGTGCCGTGGGAACCGGCAGGTGATGGCGTAAATCGAAAAGTAATGGCCTGGGACGACCGCCTGATGCTGGTCAGGGTTGAATTTACCAATGGCTCTATTGGGGCGCTGCACCAACATCACCACTCGCAAATTACCCATGTTGAAAGCGGATCATTTGAAGTGCAGATCAGTGGTGAAAAAAAGGTACTCGGTCCAGGCGACGTATATATTGTCCCGCCGCATGCTATTCATGGCTGTGTTTGCCTGCAAGCGGGTGTGCTGATCGATGTGTTCAGCCCAATGAGGGAAGATTTTGTGAAGTAACTGGCCGCGAGAAAGAATTCCTGTGGCCCATGGATAAAATTCTCAGAATGTAAAGTCATCTGACATGAAAGCGACACTGTTCACCCTTTTGATGATAACCTGTTTCGCACGGCTCGCTGAGGCGCAGACCCGGCAGGAAGCAACGGCATTGATAGTTGCCCCAGTTGCCGGCACTCCCCGGGTATTTGATATTGACCCCGCAGCCCTTAGGACGAATAAATCACGAATCCTTTCCAAAGATGAATCCATCCTCCCAGCGTATACATTACTCATAAAGGAAGCAGATAAGGGCCTCGGATTTGCCCCGGTGAGTGTGATGGAAAAAACGGATTTCCCGCCGAGCGGAAACAAACATGATTATATGAGCCTGGCTCCGTATTTCTGGCCCGACCCGTCAAAGCCTGGCGGCCTGCCATATATCCGCAAGGATGGCCATGTAAATCCCGAGGTAAAAAATTATAAGGACAAGGAAAACATGCCGGCTATGTGCGGGGTGATTTCCACCCTTGCGCTCGCCTACTATTTTTCCGACGAAGAAAAATATGCGGAGCATGCTGCGCTGCTGATGCGTACGTGGTTTCTTGACACCGCAACAAGGATGAACCCGAACCTCAACTACGGCCAGGCAATGAAAGGTCACAATACCGGAAGAGCGGCAGGGCTCATCGACACGCGGCATTTTATTAAAGTAATCGATGCAGCGGGGCTGATCTCCCGGTCGAAGGCATGGCAACCTGGTGATCATTCCGGATTGCAACAATGGTTTGCAGAGTTCCTTCGCTGGATGCAGACCAGCAAAATCGGGCTCAATGAAATGGCAGCTACCAATAACCACGGCGCATGGTACGATTCACAACGTTTATCCATGGCCCTGTTCACTGACAGCGCTGCGCTTGTAAAGTCGATCATTGCCAGCGCGGCTTCAAGGCTCGACAGGCAAGTGGATACGGATGGGCGTTTCCCGGAAGAAATGGAACGGACAAACTCTTTCCACTACACCGCTTTCACCATGAACGCATTTTTTTCCATTGCGCGCCAGTCGGCCACTGCCGGATATGATTTCTGGCAACTGGTAACAGCTTCCGGCAAATCACTGCGGATGGCATTTGATAAATTTTATCCCTACCTCGTACAGGATAAAAAATGGGATGGCCCACAGATAAAAATATTTAATCCCGAAGACGGGTATTCGATCCTGTTCGATGCTGCTGCCCATCTGGGATGCAGTCAATGCAGGCAAAAGCTGGACTCACTTGCGGGTGACAAAGCCCGTCGCCTGCTGCTGAACTTACTATATTAAAACCGCCGCCTGCTGGTGACACCAACCAACGATTGCTAACCTCCTGTAGTTGGTCAACTCGATCTGGTTTAAGATATAAGCCTGCCGGCAGAACTACAATATGCTGTCACGGAAGACCGGTTGTTACTGCCGATCGCGCAATGTAAGATCAATACCAATAATCAGCTGGCAATAGTGCAGAAACCGGCTACCAGTGGCGGGCGGTGAATGGACGAGTTTGACCGTTTGCTGGATAAAGGGAAATCAATGGGAACCGGGAGCACGTTTCAAGGCGTCCGATAGACGGGATTTGGCGGGGCAAATGGTGGATAAGCAGGGTCTCATGGCTGGCAACTCCTCACTGGATGAACCCTGCAGGTGTGATGCAGGCATCGAAGAAAGCACTTTAAATAAACCGAAATTGATTTCAATTTCTAACCCGGAATCTTTATTTTTGCCGCCCGCTGACCTCATGGTCAGTCTGGTCCGGCGAGGTAGCTCAGGTGGTTAGAGCGTTGGATTCATAACCCAAAGGTCTCGGGTTCAACTCCCGATCTCGCTACAAAAAACTGAAAGCCTGTTGTTTATACGACAGGCTTTTTTGGATCTGGTCGTTTCGGGAAGCTGTGCCGCCTGGACGCGGTATGTGGGTCCAATGCTGACCCTGGCTACCTGATCAACACCGTTGTTCTTTTTTTTACCAGCACCGGTTGTGCATTCAACTGGAATTCGCAATACCAGGCAAAAGTTCCCGGGTCAAAGGGAGTACCCCTGTATTTTCCGTCCCATGCGCGGTCCGGATCGGTAGTCTGGAACACCAGGTTGCCCCAACGCTCATATACACGGAAAAGGTAGGATCCGATGTCGCCAAACAAAGAAGGCCTGAATGTATCATTGAATCCATCATGATTGCGAGTGAATGCCCCGGGAACAAAGAATCCGACCGGGCAACTTATTGCATTCAATAAAATTGAATCGCGGCCCGCGCATCCGTAGTGATCAGTGACAAGCGCCCAGTAAAGACCCGGCCCATTGGCCACGATTCCCGGGTCGATTGATCCGTCATTCCACAGCGCCGAAACAAAGTTGCCCCGGGGTTTGATGCTGACTTTGGCATAGTGCATCACAACATCGCAAGGCAAACCAGCGAAAATATCGGCGATTTAAAAAAATGAAAGAAGACAGGATTCGTTTTCACATAGCGCAGCTGTACTTAAATATGCAGCGTTTCGCCGTAAAAGAACCGGGGTGCCTGTCTGGCTGCGAGCCTTACTGTTTTGCAGCAGGCGTTGTCTGGCTGCGAGCCTTACTGTTTGCAGCAGGGATCATTCTTGGTTTCAAATCCGGGTCGGCCATGTTGCTGTCGAACGGAAACATCGGGTGCTGGATCCTTTTATAGGGCAGGTGCAGGATATCCTGGTCAGCCGCACCCGGTGTGAGGGCAAGCATCCAGTCTGCTTTCATGTTGTAAAGATCCGGGTCAATATATCCCAGTTTGACTATCACGATGGTGGCATCCCTTGGTTTCAGACCCAGGTTGGTGAAATCAGGTTCGGTGCGGTACGCTTTTCGTTTCTGGCTCACAATGACATGCATACTTCCCACGCGTACCACTACTTCCACCTCCGCCTGTTTGTCGCCTTTGTAGATAGACTCAACGATACCGGTGAGTTTGACTGGTCCGGCAAAACGGGAATCAATTCTGGCACCCACGTATTCGTCGACCTTGCCACCAACCCCAACGGCGAGCGCCTGTTTAACCAGTTCGGGTCCGGGAATAGATGCATAGATCAGTGAAGGGCCGCCGGCATTGCGGAACTCAGGCCTTGCCAGTAATTGTTTCAAGGCAAAAGTGACATCGCCGGTAGCACCGGCTGTCGGGTTATCGCCGCAGTCACTGATGAAGAAAGGGTGTTTATCGCTCGCAAGTGCTTTTGCCAGGCATTCATCCAGCGAACCGGCAGGCGCCACAAACGAAAATCCTTTACGGGCATCCCAGAAACTTTTGGCCAGTTTCTGCGCTGTGCTGGTTACTTTTTCCTGGTCATCCCCGGTTACCATCACTACCGCATGGTTGCGTGGTTCATCTGCCCACGCATATCCGATCCAGATAGAAGCGTCAACGATACCAGGCTGGGCAGCTGCAGGCTTCACGGCTGCATAAACCGACTTTGCCGGTTCCAGCCGTGTACTGGTTTTTTCACCTGGCAACAAAATGGGGATGGGGATATAAGCTTTAAATGCTGGACGGCCCTTGCCGGACTCAAGCCTGGCCAGCAGATTGGTAACAGCCCGCCGTTTTGTTTCAAGTGCATCTTCATGCGGCGCCATGCGATAGGCGGTTACCAGGTCGAGCAATTCCGCCAGCCGCGGTGAAACATTGCCGTGGAGATCCATCGAAGCGGAGATGAGGGTATTGGGTCCAACGGCATCGCGGATCCGTTGCACATAGTCTGCCTCAGCGTCATCCATTCCCTGTACAGTCATGGCGCCATGGATATCGAGGTAGATTCCATCGAATGGTCCGTTCTTTTTTAACGAGTCAACCGTTTTGCTGACAATAGATTCATAGGCGGCCCGGGACACTATGCCATCAGGTAGCGATCTCGCAACCACTGCCGGAAACCACAGGGCTTGCTTGTATAATGCGGAATCTTGTGAAAGGAAACCATAAGAGGTGAAGACTTCGGTACCATACTTTGGATGGAATGCTTCTTCTTCGGTCACGGATGGCGAAAATGTGCAGGATTCAATGGCGATCCCGGCAATTGCGATACGTGGAAGTTCTTTTGTTGCATCACCGCCACAGGACGACAGGATAATAATGCCAGCCACGAAAAGTGGGAGCGTCTTTTGGAAAAATTTCACTCGTGAAGAATTTTATAAATGAACAAATGGTTGCAGGCAGGCGCTCATTCCGAAACTGAATTTTCAGTGGAAGGAATAACCAGATGTGTTGAAGAAGAAGGATCGGAAGATAATAATTTATTGGCAACCCGCGCTATAAAAAAAGGGCGGTCCGAAGACCACCCAGCTATTCTTAGATTCAGGCGACATGTTGCAACCGGGTAAAAACGGTTACTGCTTCATCGGGCCTGCCATTGATATCATCCCGCCATTTGTTTTTCCGTCTCCCGGATTTCCGTCCGCCCGGGATACGCTTCCAGCGCCTTCTCCAGGCAGTCCATTGCTTTACCCAGCGCATCCAGGTTGAGGACATACGCAAGACGTACTTCATTTTTGCCAAGGCCTTCGGTTCCATAAAAACCTGTTGCGGGTGCGAGCATTACAGTCTGGTTTTCATATGAAAAACTTTCGAGTAACCACTGGCAGAATTTATCGGAGTCATCGATCGGTAAGGATGCAATTGCATAGAATGCGCCACCGGGGTTGGGGCAAAATACACCGGGCATGGCGTTTAATCGTTCCACCATCAGGTTGCGGCGGTTGAGGTATTCGGCCTTTGGTCCTTCGAAATAAGAATCGGGAAGGTCGACTGCTGCTTCACCCATGATCTGTGCCAGACCCGGAGGGCTCAACCTGGCCTGGGCAAATTTCATGGCTGCATTATAGACCTGTTTATTTTTTGTTACAAGTGCACCGATCCTGGCCCCGCATGCACTATAACGTTTGCTGATGGTATCCATCAGTACTACATTTTCTTCCAGCCCCGCGAGGTGCATGGCACTCACATATTCACCCGAGTAACAGAACTCGCGGTATGCTTCATCGCTGAAAAGGTACAGGTTATGTTTAAGGCAGATCTCTTTCAACGCTTCCATTTCTTCCCGTGAATACAGGTAGCCGGTCGGGTTATTCGGATTGCAGATAATGATGGCCCTGGTCTTAGGCGTGATCACCTTTTCAAAGTCCGCAATGGGCGGAAGGGCAAAACCTGTTTCTATTTTTGCGGTGATCGGGACCACTTTTACTCCCGCTGCACAGGCGAAGCCGTTGTAGTTTGCATAAAAGGGTTCGGGGATGATCACCTCATCACCGCTGTCGAGACAGGCCAGGAAACCAAACTGGATTGCCTCCGATCCGCCGGTAGTAATAATTATGTCTTCATGGGATACGGTAATGCCCACTTTTTTATAATATTCCACCAGCTTACGCCGGTACGATTCGTTTCCTGCGCTGTGGCTGTATTCAAGCACCTTGATTTCTGCGTGTTTGACCGCATCAACGATCTCATGCGGGGTTTCGATGTCGGGCTGTCCGATATTAAGATGGTAAACCAGCGTTCCACGCTTCTTTGCCTGCTCGGCGTAAGGAACCAGTTTACGGATGGGGGAGGCGGGCATCTGCTGGCCGCGTTTGGAGATTTGTACCATGGGACAAAGTTAAGGGGCTTAGGTTACGGGCACAAAAAAGGGGCAGTTTTCACTGCCCCGTAACTATCGGTCTATACAATTCTGTAAAAACTAATAGTTCTCTTCCATGTATCCCTCATTCTTCAAAAGGGATTGCTGAATATTCATACAACCGTCCAAGGTATCTGAATAATTTATAAACTCTGGTTTATGACCACTGATCTTCCTGTAGAAGTCCGCATTGATCTCGTCCGGAGTCTTAAAAAAACTGGGCAATGAGCGGCTGCCTAACATGGCAGTCATCCTTTGTTCCAGTCTTATCATGTCATTTTTTACATCGGCCGCTACCGGTTCCGATGGGGTGAGGAAGGGAAAAAGATCCGTTCCAGGTATTTCAAGCCGGGGCATTTGCAATCGTGTTAGGTTAAATTATATAGAAAATTCATGCCGGAATTGGCTTTTTAAAACACTTAGTATTGAAAATCAAAAAGTTAAATTAAATATTTGTGGATAACTCAAAAAAACACTTAGGGCCGTAAAAAGCACCACAAATTGGGGTGGGGAAGAAAGGTATTTATTTGGAAAAATAAGCGGGGTGTGAATTCCCGGAAGGGAACATTGATGTTAGCTCGCGGACCTCGTCATGAGTATGCAAAAGCCTGGTCAATCGTTGTCAGTCACTGCATTTTCCGGAAACTGAAAATCCCCGCAGTTGCGGGGATTCCAGGAAATAAGTTATGATCCGGATACTAGTCTCCAAGAACTTCACCAGTGATCTTGAGCGTTTTTGTTTGCTCAACACCGGCAAATTTCACGTACACATCTTTATGGATCGGACCCACCGCAGCGGCGTTGAACACCACTTTCAGTTTGCCTACCTGTCCTGGCATAATTGGCTTTTCAGGCCTTTCGGGCACTGTGCAACCACAACTGGCAGATGCGTTTTCAACCACCAGTGGTTTATCACTGGTATTCTTGAATTCGAAAAAATAAGTTACGGGAACATTGTGTTTGATCTTGCCAAAGTCATGTACTTCTGAAGTGAACTTCGTTACATCTTCCACCTTGGTCTGCGCCATTACGGCTACGCCCAAAAACAGGGCTGTTGCGAATAAAAATGCTTTCTTCATGTTCGGGTTAATTTGTTTTCTTTAAAAATTGTACGGAAGCGTTGGCCGGAGCGGATCCTTCAGGCGCTTTCCAAACAGTACCTTTTATCTTCAGGACTTTTGTCTGTCCTTCTTTATATGTAATGGTAATCGGCTTTTCGAACGGTCCTTCCGCGGCTGCATTGTATCCAACCTTGATGATGGCGGTAGCACCCGGCGCAATCGGTTCCTTGCTCCACTCCGGCGTGGTGCAACCACATGTAGCCTGAACATTCTGGAGCGTTAAAGGTTCGTTGCTAACGTTCACAATTTCAAAAGAATAGAACACTGGTTTACCTTGGGGAATCTTGCCAAAGTCGTGTTCGGTCTGTTTCAACGTAAGCACTTCAGGCGGCGTGGGCGCTGTCTGTGCAACGGCTGCGAAACCGGTCAGTACCAGCAAAAGGCTGAGAATGGATTTCATAAATTGGTTTTGAGTTTCAAATTTAAGTCAAAGACTCGGGATTTCATAGATAGGTTGCAGGCGGCGCCCGTTTTTTTAGGCTCATTCAATGCCCCAAACACTTATTTTTGCCGGTATGGAAAACGCAACTCCATTAACGATGCCTAACGAAGCCGGCTTGTCATTTGATAAATTCCGCGAGGAAGTATTGAGTGATTACCGGATCGCCTGTATCTCAAGGGAAGCCAGCCTTTTAGGAAGAAAGGAGGTGCTCACCGGCAAGGCCAAATTCGGGATTTTTGGCGACGGAAAGGAAGTAGCCCAGGTGGCTATGGCCAAGTTTTTCCAGCCCGGTGATTTCCGCAGCGGGTACTACCGCGACCAGACCTTCCATTTCGCAATCGGACAAACGTCCGTTTCCCAGTTTTTTTCCCAGCTGTATGCTGATCCGGATATAAAGAATGATCCCAATAATGCGGGTCGCCAGATGGTGTCGCATTTCTGCACCCCCAATACGGATGAAAACGGGGAGTGGCTCGACCTTGCCAATCGTCGCAACACCGCCAGTGACATGGCTCCTACGGCATCGCAGGTTCCCCGTTCGCTGGGGCTGGCCTTTGCTTCCAAACTATTCCGTGAAGTGAATGAGTTGAAGGACCTGCATGATCTGTCCACCGATGGCAACGAAGTTTGTTTTTGCACCATCGGTGATGCTTCCACTTCGGAAGGCCATTTCTGGGAAACCATGAATGCAGCCGGCGTATTGCAGGTGCCGCTCGCCGTTTTTGTATGGGACGACGGCTATGGTATTTCCGTGCCAAAGGAATACCAGACCACCAAGGGTTCAATTTCCGATGCGCTCAGCGGCTTCCAGAAAGAGGAGGGAACCAACGGGTTTAATATTTATAAAGTAAAAGGCTGGGACTACGCCGGTATGTGCGAGGCTTTTGATGAAGGCCTCCGCCTGGCAAGGGAAGAACATATCCCGGTTTTGTTCCATGTGGAAGAGATCACGCAGCCACAGGGACATTCAACATCGGGCAGCCATGAACGATACAAGAGCTCGGACCGCCTGACCTGGGAGCGCGAGTGGGACGCGCTTCGCAAAATGAGGGAGTGGATTCTCGAAAATTCACTAAGTGACGAAAGCGAGCTGGAAGAAATCGAACGTTACCTCCAGGTGGAGAATCCGGATGACCTGGGCTTGGCTTTCACCTTCACGCCCGAGATGAGCCAAATCGACGCGATCGAAGTCCTCAATCTCGATGCGCAGCTGATT